>JAUSDC010000114.1 GCA_030650845.1 Candidatus Methanoperedens sp. | reverse complement strand
CCGGAGTTCGTTTTAGTTCGTACCAGTTCGCTGCTTTTTTATCTTCTTGAATTTGATTGACTGACCATGACTGGAATGATCGTATTAGAAAGTTTGCAAAAAGTTAAACCGGCGCAAAGTATCGGTCTTGTAGAAACAAGGTACTTTACTTTCGCCTCATTTCCAGATGAACTGATACTGGATTCTGGTGAAAAACTGGGACCGATAACATTAGCCTATGAAACATACGGCAGGATCAACGCCGAAAGATCAAATGCGATTCTCATCCTTCATGCGTTATCAGGTGACGCGCACGTTGCCGGTTTTCATATCGGAGATGAAAAACCCGGATGGTGGGATGAAATGATAGGGCCGGGAAAAGCATTTGATACTGATAAATATTATGTGATCTGTTCCAATGTGCTTGGTGGGTGCAAGGGCTCGACTGGTCCCTCTTCAATAAATCCCGCAACAAACAGACCTTATGGACTGGATTTCCCTACGATTACAATAAAGGATATGGTCAAAGCGCAGAAGTATCTTATAGACAATCTCGGAATTGAAAAACTACTGTGCGTTGTGGGGGGCTCGATGGGTGGAATGCAGGCATTGCAATGGGCTGCTTCGTATCCTGAGATGGTACGCTCTGTTATTCCAATTGCCACGACACTGAAACATTCTTCGCAACAGATAGCTTTTAATGAGGTCGGGCGGCAGGCTATCATGGCAGACCCTGACTGGAATGGGGGGAATTATTACAGCGGCGTGCCTCCATCAAAAGGTCTTGCTGTGGCGCGAATGATCGGTCATATCACTTATATGAGTGATACATCGATGAGTGAGAAATTCGGGAGACGCATCAAGGATGGAAAGATCCAATCCAGATTCGGGGCAGAATTTGAAGTAGAAAGATATCTTCATTATCACGGGGATAATTTTGTAAAAAGGTTTGATGCAAATTCTTACCTGTATATTACAAAAGCACTGGATTATTTTGATCTTTCAAATGGCAAGACATTATTTGAAGTTTTTAAAGGGATCAGAGCAAAGTTCCTGATAATGGCTTTCAAATCAGACTGGCTATACCCGACTTACCAATCAAAAGAGATATTGAAGATATGCAAACAGGCGGAGATAGAGGCTACTTATTGCGAAATCAATTCCACCTACGGGCATGATGCATTCCTTCTGGAGATCGAGGAGGAAACGCATCTGGTCAAGCATTTCTTGAAAAGGGTGTTCAATGGGTATGCAGTCAAAATTTGATCTTTATAGAACACGGATGACACGGATCGGACGGATTTCCACGGATCCGTGTGCATCCGCGTCATCCGCGCAATCCGTGTTCTATCACACGATTTTTCTCTCTGTACTGATCGAAGATGCATGGAAGTGCCTAAACGACCCGGGAAAAAAACCTGTAAGATCAGACCATATTATCATACTTGATTGGATTAAAAATGATACCAGTGTGCTTGATCTTGGATGCCATGAAGGAGAATTGCTCTCGTTGATAGTTAATGAAAGGAATGCCAGGGCACAGGGTATCGAAATCGATGAACAGGCCATTTATAAATGCGTCGAACTTGGTTTGAGCGTTTCCCATCAGGATATTGACAATGGTCTTTCAGAATACGGCGATGAGTCATTTGATTATGTGATACTGAACCAGAGCATCCAGCAGGTGAAAAAGCCCGATGTCGTACTGAAAGAGGCTTTGAGGGTTGGAAAAGAAGTGATCGTCGGATTTCCGAATTTTGCTCATTTCGGTGCGCGATGTCAGATATTTTTCAGGGGAATAACACCACTGACCCCATCGTTGCCTTACCAATGGTATGAAACGCCCAACCTGCATTTCCTGAGCATCTCTGATTTCAGGGATTATTGCAGGAGGCAAAATATAAGGATCAAAAGCAGTGCTTTTATTGGCAATAATGTATTTTTCAGTTTGCTCCCTAATCTGTTCGCACAGACAGGTTTATTCCTTATCTCAAAATACGAGCAAGAACAACCTCCTAACACTCATCAACCGTCAGATTAAAATATTATGGAAACAAAATCATCCATTGCAGGTGACTTCGCAGGGAATGGCAAGTCATGTGGGTAAGGCTTGCAGCGCACCTTAATAGTCGCCCCACATTGAAGCCCTGCAACTTATGCTAATGTGGAGAAAAACCTGTATATGGGTAATTTTTGCCGCAATCATTCGGTTTTTGTAATCACATTAACAATTATCGCCTGTTTCTCTGCATTCTTATATGTTCCTGCTAATTTGCAATTGCTTATTTCTAAGCAGGTGAACCAAAAATGAACCCAAGAAGGAATCGTCTTTGCTGTTACTGATAGCAGCAATTTATTGAATAGAAATGGAGAATATACCACGGAGTTTATTCATATCCGTGATTTCCTGAAAAATCAGGAAGATATTTTAAGAAATTCGAGGTGGAATTAATGAACAGAAATTCAATAGTTATTATTCTTATTACAGTATTAATAGGAGCATTCTTATCAGGATGCGTCGATAGTCCCAAGGCCGAAGGAAAGACCACGCCTACCGCAGCCGTCACCGCAGCGTCAGGAACACCTGGCGCAACGACAGCACAGACAGCGGTAAGCACCAAAGAACCTGAAGGGACAATACGTGTCTCTGGCGCTTTTGCCCTATATCCATTGATGATAAAATGGGGAGAGGAATACGAGAAACTGTATCCAAAAGTAAAATTTGATATCAGCGCTGGCGGCGCAGGATTAGGTATGACTCAAGCGCTTGGAGGTCAAGTGGATATTGGCATGGTCTCAAGAAAAATTACCACTTCAGAAGAGGAAAAAGGCGCATACTGGGAAGCTGTGACAAAAGATGCGGTTGTAGCAACGGTAAACAAGAATAATCCTGTGCTTGCAACGCTAAAGACAAATGGTTTGAAAAGAGAGGTCTTTGAAAAGATCTACATAAATGGATCCATAACAACATGGGGTCAGGCAACAGGAACAGCTTCAACTGATAAGATAAACGTGTACACACGGGCGGATGCTTGCGGTGCAGGTGAAGCCTGGGCACTATACCTTGGCAAATACAAACAGGAAAAACTGAAAGAAGTTGGTGTTAATGGCGACCCCGGAATTGCCGAAGCAGTCAGGAAAGACATTCGTGGGATCGGTTATAACAACATAAACTTTGCATACGATGTAAACACCAGGAAGCCTGTAGAAGGGATTGAAATAATACCCATTGATGTTAACGAGAATGGCAAGATAGACCCCGAAGAGAACTTCTACGGAACACTTGACGAACTAACTAAAGCCATAGGTTCTGGCAAGTATCCAGAACCACCTGCAAAAGACCTTCACTTTGTCACAAAAGGCAAACCCGCAGGTATTGTGCAGGAGTTCATAAAATGGACTCTCACAGACGGGCAGAAGTACATTACTGAATCAGGTTATGTCGTTCTTCCCCAGGATAAGATCAATGATGGGTTAAAGAAAGTCGAGTGATCGATAAAGAATTAGAAGAACAACTCAAATCAGAACTGAGCGAGCTCGATAGAGCTGGCTCAGCGTCCTTTCATATGCAGCGCTATCACAGATGTAGTGATTATAGAATATATCTTAATAATAGTGTACATATAATTTATTTACCTTTGAAATGTAAAGAACGTTGAATTTACCATGAATATAAGACGGCTCAAGGACAGAATATCAAGCAGGCTTATGCTTGCTGCAACAGTGTTTGCCTGCTTGCTGTTTTTTTTTATGCTTATTAGTATTTATAGCAGAGCCAGCCCCATCTTCTCAGCAGTTTCTATCACGGACATCCTCTTAAAAAGCGAATGGGGGCCAACAGAGGGAAAATTCGGGTTCCTCCCATTTATCATGGGAACATTATGGGTAACAGGGCTTGCAACGATAATTGCTGTACCCATCAGCCTTTTAAGCTCGATATATCTTTCAGAATACGCAGGTATTCGCCTGAGAGATGCCGTGAAACCGCTGATTGACCTGCTTGCAGGAATTCCTTCAGTCGTGTACGGATTGTGGGGGGTGCTCGCAGTAGTGCCTTTCATAAATAATACCCTTGCTCCTGCCCTTGGCGTTGAAACCATTGGGGGATATGGTATCCTTGCAGGAGGGATCGTCCTTTCAATTATGGTTTTTCCAATTATAATATCAGTAACATGTGAGGTCTTAAGGAGCGTATCCCATGACCTGAGAGAAGTTTCCCTATCTCTTGGGGCAACAAAATGGCAGACCATCAAACATGTGGTCATAAGAAAAGCAAGACCCGGTATTTTCGCTGCTATAATTCTTGGTTTTTCAAGGGCTTTCGGAGAGACCATGGCAGTGCTCATGGTCGTGGGGAATGTGGCTAAAGTCCCCTCCTCAGTTTTTGACCCTGCATATCCTTTGCCAGCGCTCATTGCAAACACTTTTGGCGAGATGATGTCAACCCCATTATATGATTCAGCGATAATGCTTGCAGCCCTGATCCTCCTTATAGTAGTAATGATCTTCAATATTCTTGCACGGATGGTACTTATAAAAATTGAAAGGGGTGTCATTTAGATGGAACTTCGAAGGGTTGAAGAATCGATCTTCAAAGCATTGATGATAATATCACTTTTGATCGTAGTGGGAAGCCTACTTGCAGTGATCGGAATTATTCTATGGAATGGTTTGCCTGCCCTGAATATCGATATGCTCACACAGACTGGTGGTTTATTTCGAGGAAAAGGGGTACTGAATGCGATCTTAGGTTCAGTGTATCTTGCACTCGGCGGAACTGTGCTGGCATTTTTCCTGAGTATCGGAATTGCTTTCTATCTCCAGAAAGAATATTCCGGAGGTACGCGGCTTTCAAGCATGACACGCCTGTGTCTTGATATTCTCTGGGGAACTCCGTCTATAGTATATGGGGCTTTCGGGTTCACGATAATGATCTATTTCCAGATGAGAGCATCCCTGCTTGCAGGAATGATCATACTTGCATTGCTTGAACTTCCAATAATGACGCGGGCAATGGAAGAGGTCATAAAGACCGTGCCCCAGGAACTTAAAGAGGTTTCCTACTCACTTGGCGCAACAAGACTTGAGACCACGTTGAAGGTGGTTTCAAAACAGGCTCTTCCAGGTCTTATGACCGGAGTTTTGATAGCTTTTGGAAGAGGTATAGGGGATGCGGCTTCCATACTGTTCACAGCAGGATATACAGACCGGATACCCACATCAGTTTTTGATGCTACGGCTTCTCTTCCTCTTGCGATCTTTTTCCTGCTCAATTCACCCCAGGAGGGGGTAAGGCAAAAAGCATATGCATCCGCAGTAATCCTTCTGCTGATAATTTTAGCGATCAGTATAACCACAAGACTTCTTTCAAGAAAATATAACAAATATATTATTAAATAGGTGTTAAAATGTCAGAAACCCATATCGAAATTGATAATGTGAATGCTTATTACAGTGGTAACCACGCATTAAAGAACATAACGGTTAAAATACCTAAAAAACAGATCACTGCTATTATCGGCCCATCCGGGTGCGGTAAATCCACATTGCTCAAATGCATGAACCGGCTTATTGACCTCACGGATGATGTTAAATTATCGGGGAAGATCCTGATAGACAACGAAGATATCTTTGACAGGAAAACAGATATCGTGAACATCAGGAAGAAAATGGGTTTGCTTGCCCAGAAACCCACTCCGCTACCCATGTCTATCTATGAGAATATCGCATACGGGCCAAAGATCCATGGGCTGAAGAAAAAGTCTGACATTGATTCTATTGTAGAGAAATATCTGGTACTCGTGGGTCTATGGGAGGAAGTCAAAGATAGGTTGAACTCTCCAGCTTCACAGCTATCCATCGGTCAACAGCAGAGGCTCTGCCTGGCGCGCGGGCTGGCTGTTGAACCTGAAATAATTCTTTGCGATGAGCCTACGTCAGCCCTTGACCCGGTCTCGTCACAGCATATCGAGCAGCAACTCCTGAAACTCAAGAATGATTATACCATTGTAATAGTCACCCATAATATCCATCAGGCTATGAGGCTGGCTGACTATGTAATTCATCTCTACCTTGGGGAAATGGTCGAGCATGGTCAGGCGAATGAAGTATTTGAAAATCCAAAGGATGAAAGGACTCGGGCTTATATCAACGGCACTTTCCTTGCTGATGTGAAGATTGACAAAGTGATCGACACGAAAGGGAACCAGTGCCCCTATAATTTTGTTTATGCAAAACAGGCGATGCATTCAATGGAAAAAGGCCAGATCCTGAAGATAATTGTGGACGACCCCACTGCTGTGACTGAAGTGCCAAGAGGGATGGAAGCTGATGGGCATGAGGTGTTGAGCGTTAAGCAGAAGAATAAGACGGACTGGGAAATTGTTATAAAGAAGCAGGGTTAATGTTGTTTCCTATTTTTTGCGCATTCATCGCTTGTCATATATAAAAAAACTGCATGTATCCCCTGTACATCTTATTATCTTACCATTCACGCTCTTATTATTGATTTCAAGCTCAATAGCGCTTGGTTCAGCTATCCCCGGTACGGTCGCGCTTCCGGGTGAGATCAGCAGCACGTCGGTCTTTTCAACGATGGGATGATGGAAATGCCCGAATATCAGGATATCAACTCCCATCTCTTTTGCAAGGTAGCGAAGACCATCTGTATGCTCTGATGTAAGCTGCCCCTTATGGATAATGCCTATTTTCACGCCCTCAATGTTGATTACCCTGCGCTCAGGGAGGAGACCCATTAGTTCATCGCAGTCGGTATCTCCATGTACAGCTATCAGCTCGGCCAGGCTTTTAAGTTCATCATAGCATTCTTTTGTTTCGAAATCACCTGCATGGATGACAAAGTCTGAGCTTTTGATGATTGAAATAAGCTCTTTCGGTAGGATCGAAAGAAGAGATCGTCCAGGTTTTATGTGGGTGTCTGATAAAACAACGAGTTTCATGATCGATGAAATCTATTTGTGAGTGAGAAGATAAATTGATACTATATGAAACCAGTAAGTCTGAAGAAAGAGCTTTTGAAGAAATGCAAAAGCCTTGGTATCCCGCTTGTGGGGTTTGCTCCTGTTGAGAGATGGCAGGCGCCGCCTGAGGAACTCCCGAACGTACTTACTCCATGGATCCCTGAAGAGTTCTGGCCGCAGTCCATATACCCTGAAGCAAGAACAGTGATAGTGATAGGTCTTCCTGTTGCTCTTCCCATAGTGGAAACTGCGCCTTCTATCTATTATCACGAACTTTATAAAACCGTTAATGCAATGCTTGACTCTAAAGCCAATGAAATAGCAAATTTCCTGAGCGAGAAAGGGTATGGTTCCATTTATCTGCCCAGGGACGGCTATGGCGACATAAAAATATTGATCGAGAAGCCGTTCGCGTTTTTCTCACATAAACATGCCGCATATCTTGCAGGCATGGGTTCTTTCGGGCATAATAATGTTCTCCTGACTCCTCAATATGGACCAAGGGTCAGGTTCACATCGATATTCACGACTGCGGTAATCCCACCTGATCCGATAAGGATGGAAGATCTATGCATAAAATGCCTCAGGTGTGTAAAGAGCTGCCCAGTGGGCGCAATACCATTGAAGGGAGATTTTCCTCCTTCTGTGGATAAGAAACTCTGTGCGATAAGAAGCGCGGAACTCAGGGATGAATACAGGTCTCCATGTGGTATTTGTATCAAGGTGTGTCCCGTGGGGAAGGACAGGAAATTGTTCGATCGCAAGAATATGTCGATATATTCAGGGGATAAGAAATTTGAGAAATATCATAAAGCATGGGAGCATGTTAGAAAATATGGGAGCAAATAAGAAGAAAAAGCTATTTAATTCCATACTATTACTACCATGTCTAATTGTGAGGTTATCTAATTATGAAAAATGACAGGCAGCCATCTAATCAAGACTGGAAAGCCCTGTATAGCGCCGCGATTGAATTCAAAAAAGCAGCCCCATGGGACTGGATGCACGATTCTGACATTTTCGGGGTTCAGGATCCGGTAAGCGGTGAAACAGGATACTGCTGCGTCATGGGCGCCGCAGGTGAACATTTTGCCCTTGGTGTTTATCAGGGTGGAGAGGGACTGGCTGGAATTTTGAGGATTCTGTCAGGTGAATTTTCAGAGCAACCCGGTGAAGCCCTCTTTGTTCAGAAATGTTTGATGGCGTCCTTCGAGGACAGGCAATATTTGAAGAAGGAAGACCTCCGACAGATAAAAACCCTGGGTTTGAAATTTAAGGGAGCCAACGCATGGCCGCTTTTCAGGAATTATATGCCAGGACTTGTTCCTTGGTTTCTTACAGGTAAAGAGGTGAGGTTCCTGACACTTGCGTTGCAGCAGGCGATCGAAGTTTCCCTGCGGTTTGAAAATGATCCAGAGATGCTCATTCAACCCTCAAGTTACAAATTTTTAGTTCGGGTCCCCGTTAAACAGCGCGAGAGTATTCTATGGAAGGATGAGTGGCAGGATCCCCTGGTTCCTGAAAGTGAAGATTTTCCACCTGTTGATGGAACTCTTTTAAACAGGATGAAGAAGGCAGGATTGCGAAAAAGTGGGGTATGGGAAGTCGATTTTTTTTATGTGCCTGCGCCTGTATGGGAAAGTGGGAAAAGACCATATTATCCATATCTAAGTTTAATGGTTGACCATAATTCCGGGTTGGTGCTTAATTTCCAGTTAGAAAAGCGAAAAGAATTCACATCAAAATTCCTGGAGAAGTTCGTGAGTTTTTTTGATCGTATGGATATCGTGCCGCAGGTATTTCTTGTTAAACGCGATGATGTCTATGATTTTCTGGAGCCTTTAGCCACTGGATCAGGGATTGAAATAGAAATGGTTGAGAGCCTTCCTGTGATTGAGGAGTCTCAGAGAAGGTTGAGAGGGTTTATTTGAAATTTCTCTAAACCAGAGATATATTAAAATAAATAAGGACTAATGACCTCTGGACTATTATTTAAAATGTTCACATAATTCCTAACTCTTACCCTCCGATTTGGAAATCTTTCTTCAGATCAAGATATTCATTAACCAAGGAAACACTCAAATTTGTAATAAAAGCAATATCCTCTGGCTTGAAAATCTCTGAAATCCTCGTCACACGTTCATAATCATTGAT
>JAUSDC010000113.1 GCA_030650845.1 Candidatus Methanoperedens sp. | reverse complement strand
CCAGTTGAACCACCACCCAATATAAAGTTCAGTCAACAGGAAAGGATGCAATTGATCATTGCTCTTATTGTAAAAAATCAGAATGGAAGTGGGGCAAGTATCGAAAAAGTGGTGTCAGAGGCTGAAAAGAGAGGAATTGATCAAGAACAGATACTTTACGATTTTCAACATCTGAAGATGCAAGGAAATGTATATGAGCCTAAATCAGGTGAGATAAGATATGTATTTTAAGGACTTTCAAACGCTAAATTGCCCCGATAGGGGCTTTCTTGATATTTAGCATTGTCTTATCGAAATTCTCCATCAAATTCCTGGTTCCTTTTAACACGGATCTGCATGCCATTTTTCGTTTTTCAACAAATCTCTCATTCGTTTTCTCCATGTTCATATAAAGGCTAACGTACGAATCTCTGCTCTCAACGTCATAGATTTCAGAGAGATTCCTAATTTCCATATCTTTCAGATCAATAAGCATAATGCTAAGAAGAGGCTTTCAGTATTTATAGTTACATTTTTATAACCGTAAAAGGTATTAGAGTAAAACGTGATAGATAAAACCATAGCAGGATTGAAAGTTGGGGACAATCAACCTGTTCGAGTAATGGGAGTTATTAATCTTAGTATAGAATCATTTTATTCGGGTTCTGTGGTTAAAATAGATTATGTTCTTGATGCAGCACTTAAAATGATAGATGAAGGTGCAGACCTCATTGATGTAGGAGCGCGCTCAACATGGCCTCTGGCTCAAAAGATATCAAAAGAAGACGAACTTTCACGCCTCATCCCGGCGATAAAACAGCTTCAGGATATTTCAGTACCACTCTCAATTGATACTATGTTCTCTGATATTGCAGACGAGGCGCTTGTTGCAGGAGCAGATATTATCAATGATGTGAGTGGATTTACAAATGATCCGGGTATGGTGGAAACTGCCAGGGAACACAGCTGCCCTATCATACTGATGGCAAGCAATAACGTCCCGGGCGACCCTGTTGGCATGGATGCCGTGATCTCCTCGCTTGGAAGAATAATATCGCAGGCAGAGGAAAAGGGACTGGATCCTGATAGTATCATTATAGACCCGGCGATAGGAAGATGGACAAGAGAGAAATACCCCATATATGATTATGAGACCATTGACACTCTTGGAAGACTTCGTATATTCGGGAAGCCTATCCTTGCTGCGATCTCAAGAAAATCCTTTATCGGAGAGACGCTCGATAAGCCCGCAGATGAGAGGTTATACGGGAGCCTTGCAGCTACAGCTATAGCAGTGCGAAACGGCGCGCATATCATACGCACGCACGATGTTGCACCCACAGTGGATGCAGTTCGTATGGCAGAGCGCATAAGGGGAAAAAAGCAGGAAATTCACCAAGGCGCAGTTGAAGCAGAATTGATTGAAATAATGGCGCAGGACGATGGCGCAAAAGCAATGATATCAATAGGCACAACCGTTGAAGGAAGTCAGGTCATGAAAAAAAAGACGGTGCTGTACAACATAATTCTTAAGAATGTCACAACAACAGAAGCGCTGATAATAAAACAGGAGATGCTGGCGCGTGGCGGTGACGCAGCGCTGCCTAAAGAGGCTGTATCCCACGAAGCTGAAAATGTTTCCATCATAATATCAGGCACAGCTCTCCAGATGGAGCGCTTGATACATAAAATAAAAAACCAGGCAAGAGGGCTTCCGCAGATAGCTGCTCAGCTTGATGAATTGATCAAAAATAACAACGATACTGTTCACAGGTACTCATGATAATCTCAAGATCGAAAGAATTCAAGGATATACTTAAAACAGTTCAACAGCGGAATATTTTCATAATCGGCTGCGGGAAATGCGCCGCAAAACAGCATCTTGGCGGTGAGCCTGAAGTACTGGAAATGAAAAAAAAACTTGGCATATCCGGTAAGAACGTGGTCGGGTGTACCGTCTTGAGTTCAGCGTGCAATATCGCCTCATGGGATGACGTTCTCACCCAGAATCCAGATATCAAAAAGGCAGAGGCTTTCCTTGTTATGTCATGCGGAGGAGGTGTTTCCATCATCTCATCGGTGGCAGATAAAGCTGTATATCCTGCACTTGATACTGAATCCCTGGGCGGTGTATGCGGGGACACGATTGTTTTAGAGCAGTGCGGTATGTGCGACGATTGCGATATCTGGCTTTTTGGCGGATTATGCCCAGTCGGTCAGTGCCCAAAAAGCATGCGCAATGGTCCATGCGGAGGCTCGTTGGACGGAAAATGCGAGGTAGATGAAAGAAAATGCGTATGGGATGAGATCCATACAAAGCTAAAATCGCTCGGAAGGCTTGAAGGTCTTAAGGATATCCATCCTCCAAAAGACCATTCAAAAAGAAGGGGAAGGAAATGATCAGAGAAAAGCTGCTCTCAGGGAAATTCACAATAACAGCTGAGATAAGCCCTCCAAAAGGGACTGATGTCAATTGGATGATGAAGGAAGCAGGGATGATAAAAAACGCGGTGGATGCATTATGTGTTACTGATAACCAGCGTGCGATCATGAGGATGAGCCCAATTGCAGCATGTAGCGCACTTTTACAGCATGGCTATGAGACAATTATGCATCTTACATGCAGAGACAGGAACAGACTTGCGCTCCAGTCCGAGCTCCTTGGCGCGGCAGGTCTTGGGATAAAGAACATCCTTGTTATGTCAGGCGATTATCCAACAAAGGGCGACCATCCGGGAGCAAAGCCAGTGTATGACCTGGATTCAGTTCAGCTTCTGGACATGATATCACGCCTCAATAAGGGAGTCGATCTTTCGGGAAACCGGCTTGAGGGAAAAACAGAGTTTTTTGCCGGAGCTGTCTCAAACACGGAATTGACTGAAGTCGCTCTAATGAAACTTGAGAAAAAGATAAAGGCAGGTGCACATTTCATTATCACCCAGGCAGTGTTTGATCCTGGAAAGTTTTCAGAGTTCCTGGATCAGGTCCACGATGCAGGGGGGAAGAAAATAAAAATAATCGCAGGCATCATCCCGCTGAGATCAAGAAAGACAGCGGATTTTCTGAACAGAAATATAGCAGGTGTAAAAGTGCCTGATAATGTGATCAAAAGATTATCATCATCGAGCGATCCGGGAGCTCTTGGCATCGAAATGGCAGCCGATATGATCAAAGAACTGCGGGAGATATGCGATGGTGTACATATCATGCCGGTTGGAACTCATGAAAATACAAGAAAGATACTGGAAATGGCAGGATTATGACAACACAGGTTGAATATGCACGGAATGGAACTATTACGGCACAGATGGAAGGGGTGGCAAAAAGTGAAGGGGTTGATGTCCGCTCTTTACTTTCAAGTGTAGCAGAAGGGAGTGCAATCATTATGTGCAGGGATGGGAAACCTGCTGGTATTGGAAAGGGACTTAGAACAAAGGTGAACGTGAATATAGGCACTTCCTCACTGAAGATCGATCCAGAGGAAGAGGTACGAAAAGCAATAATTGCACAGAAATACGGCGCAGATACGCTTTCAGATCTATCAATGGGAGGGGACATAAACAATATACGTAAGAAGATATTGAGGAACACCACCATCCCCCTGACCACGGTTCCCATTTATCAGACCGCAGCCCAGATAGGTCTTGAGAATATGACTGAAAATGATCTGCTTAGAAACCTCACTCTGCAGGCAGAGGATGGTGTTAGCTCATTTGTGCTCCACTGCACTGACAGCGCCACCCTGAATATGCTTAAAGACAAAAAGAGAATATTGGGTGTGGTTTCAAAGGGTGGCTCCATCACATGCGCTTATATGACCATCAATAGATGTGAAAATCCATTTGTGGAGAATTTTGATAAGATACTTGAAATTTTAAAAAAACACGACATAGTGCTCTCCCTTGGGAACACAATGAGAAGCGGCTGCATCCATGACGAGAGGGACAGAGCTCAGCTTGAGGAGATAAGAAAGAACGTTGAGCTTGCAAAACGCGCAAGCGATGCTGGCGTGCAGGTGATAATCGAGGGAACAGGAGGGCATGTCCGGGCAGACAGGATATCAGAATACGTCCGGTTCCACAAGAAAAGTTCTCAATTCCCGCTTTTCGTGGCAGGACCTCTTCCCACTGATGTTGCTGTGGGGTACGACCATATAGCCGGAGCAGTAGGTGCAAGCATGGCAAGTGGCGCCGGAGCGGATTACCTTTGCTACATCACGCCATCTGAGCATCTTGGTCTTCCAGGCACAGAGCAGGTGAGGGAGGGACTTATAGCCTTCAGGATAGCAGCGCATATAGGGGATTCCATGAAATACGGAGCCAGCGAGAGCGATAGGGGACTTGCCATGAAACGAGCAGAGCTAGACTGGGAGGGACAGATGGGATTTGCGATCGATAGTGAGAGAGCAAGAGAACTTGCACCGCATGAGGGACCGTGCACCATGTGCGGGGATTTCTGTGCGATAAAGATAATGAAGGAATTTGGGTGTGTGAATATTAATGAAAAGGAAGTAAAAAATGGAGGAATCAGTAATGCAGTTATTCGGAATAAAAACACCGCTTATAAGACCAGGTGATGATTTCTCGGAAGTGTTGATCAAAGCTTTAAAAGCGAATGGCATTCGACCGCAGGATGACGACATCGTAGTGCTGGCAGAATCTGCTGTAGCCACAGCCGAAGGACGGGTGGTAGCTCTTGATAGTGTCAAGCCCTCAAAGAAGGCTCTAGAGCTCTCGAAACAGTTTGAAAACGACCCTCGAAAGATGGAACTGATAATTCGTGAATCAGATGAAATTCTAGGCGGTATCCCTGGCGTGGTAGTCACCATTACAAAAGGCGTACTCTCACCAAGCGCAGGTATCGATAACTCCAATGCACCTGAAGGACACGTGGTACTTTTACCCGAAGACCCAAAGCGCAGCGCCATCGAGATAAGGAAAAAGCTGATGGAAAATTTCGGCTGCAATCTTGCGGTGATAGTAGGTGATAGCAGGACTCAGCCTTTGCGCCTCGGTTGTGTGGGAATAGCGCTTGGCTGTGCGGGAATTGAGCCTGTTGAAGACATGAGAGGACATAAAGACCTTTTTGGTAAGCCTCTTATGATAACAAGGCGAGCCACTGCTGACAACCTAGTATCTGCGGCGCAATTGATAATGGGCGAGGCAGATGAAAGCACACCTGCCGTGCTCATCAGGGATGCGCCGGTGAGATTCATTGAAGGCAGCGAGGAGATACCAGTGATCTCGCGCGAAGGGTGTTTATATTTTGGATGCTTCAGGTGTTAAAAAAATCTTCACCCGGTCAAAATAATACTTGATTTCTCCCTACATCTTTTTCAACTTATGGCGCGCCAGTGTATGCGTCGGCTCTATCTCAAGCACCTTTTCAAAACACTTTGAAGCTTCTCCTTCGTTTCCGAGAACTTTTAGAGTTACTCCCTTTTCATACCATGCTTTTGCGTTCATCGGGTCAAGATCAATGGATTTATTTAGTGCCCTGATCGCCTCATTTCCGCGCTCAAGATCCTTAAAAATAAGACCCTTTTCAAGCCACAGCTTCGCATTATTTTGATTCAATGATGTTGCTTTTTCAAAAGCCTGGAGAGCATTATTAAAACTTTTTATAGCCTCGGAGCGTCTGTCAAGAGATTTAAGGTCATTACCCTTAAGTTTCCACACAAGTCCTTTTGCGTACAATGAGAACCAGTTCGAAGGATCCTTTTCAAGCGCTTTATCAAGCAGGGCAAAACTCTGTGCATATTGCCTTTGCATTCCCAGATTCAGACCTTTTTGCGCCATAGCTCCTGAATGTTCAGGATCTATCTCAAGCACCTTAGAAAAAGCGATCGATGCATCTGCATCTTTACCCATATTTGAGAGTATCATGCCTCTATCAAACAGGATTTTTATATTATCCGGGTCATTTTCTAGCAGCTTTTCATAGATCTTTAAAACCTCAGGATCCTTCTTCAGCTCCTTAAGTATCATTGCCTTTTCTGATAAAAGCTTTAGATTGTCAGGTTCGAACTTCAAAACCTTATTGTAAATTTCCAGTGCTTCTTCTAACCTGCCAAGGTTCACCAGTATGAACCCCATCTCGTGCATGGCTTTTCTATTATTGGGTTCAAGTTCGAGCACTTTCTCATAAGCCTCAAAAGCAGGACCATATTGCTCAAGGGCAAGATGGATAGATGCTTTATCATACCAGGCTTTCAAATTTGAAGGATCGTTATTAAGAATATTCCTGTAAGCTTCAAGTGCTTTATCGAATTTACCTGCGCGCTTGAAGTCTTCCGCCTCTTTAATAGGGTCTTTGATTTCTTGTTTTTTAAAAAAATCGCCAAATTTCATTATATTACCTCAATCTCAATAAATACCTTTTATTATTCTATTTTTTACTATTTTTAACAGTATATATCTTTCTATGTTTTAAAAGCATTTATCTGCATTTTGGCGGCCCAGAAATGAAATGTTCAAGCAATAACAATATATAGACGGTCAAACATTACGAAATCTGCATTATTTGTAGTCATCAATTGCTGCATATTCTGGAGAATGTTCTATGTTGAAAGTAAATAATCTGGTTAAGGACTATGTAATCGATTCTGATACAGTCAGAGTCCTGAAAGATGTGAGTTTTGATATTAAAGACGGTGAGATACTGGGTATTATTGGAAGAAGCGGTGGCGGCAAATCCACGATACTGAAGGTCCTTCGCGGTATGGAGCCATTCAGTGGAGGCAGTTTTGAACTTGATGGATTTACGATCAGACCTGGAGCAAGTCACGAAGATAATACCAGACTTCATAAAATGACCGCCATACATCTTCAGAGAAATTTCGGTCTGTGGCCAGGCGCTGCTTACGAGAGTGTAATGAGGCGTCTTTATGCCGAAAAATGCGGATTTGAGCAGTTACCCGAGAAAGACTCGCCTTACTATGATGAATTATATGAACAAAGCATGGAATATCTAAAGCTTGTCAATCTTGAGAAGAAAGCAGAGCATTTTTCTGCTGTGCTCAGCGGCGGGGAAAAGCAGAGGCTTTTAATAGCACGTCAGCTTGCTGCGAAGCCCCAACTTCTTCTTCTTGATGAACCGGCCACCATGACATGCCCAGCGACCAAGCAGGAAGTTCTTGATACTATAAAGAACGTGAACGAGAAGACCGGAGTAAAAACCCTGGTAGTTTCCCATCTTCCTGAAGTCCATTCCTATCTGGCACACCGTGTTTTGTGGCTTGAAAATGGAAAGATAATAGAAGAAGGCGAACCCGAGTATGTATTAAAGAAATTCATTAAAAAAATGAAACCCGCTCTACCCATGCCGCAGCGAAAATCAGAAAAAACACTGATAAAGGTTACCGGGCTTTCAAAGAGATACTGGCTTTTCAGGCAGGGTGAAGTGCTTGATCTTGATAATATTAATCTTGAATTCAAAGAAGGCGAGATAGTCGCGCTCATAGGACCAAGCGGGGCAGGAAAGACAACGCTTCTCCATGCTATGGATGGGCTTGTTTATCCTGATGAAGGAGAAATTGAGTTCCTGGTTGATAATGATTGGATTGAGATGTCCACGTATTCTCCTAAGAGAATGGAAGTGCGAAGGATTACCAGTATAATGTACCAGGAGTTTGCGCTCTCACCTCATTCTACTATAAAACAGCAGATTGCCTACAAACTGGGTGTAAAGGGCCAGAATGTGGTTGAAGAATCCAGGAAACGCTCAAAGGAACTTGGCATATCTGATAAAGACCTTGACGAACTGTACAGGATGACTGACATGCCTGAGGAAAATGCAAAGGAAAGGCTTGCCAAAATGGGATTCACACCAGCCATCCTGGGAGTGCTCTTTCCAAGCTACCCGCTAACAGAGGTGCTGAATTATACAAAACCAGTCTTTGAAGCTGTAGATCTGCCATTATCTGTTCTTGATGCCAAGCCGTACCAGATGAGCGGAGGCGAGAACGTGAGGTCAGCTCTTGCTATGGCGCTTGCATCAAAGCCTTCGATCCTTTTGCTGGATGAACCATTCGGCGACCTTGACCCTATCACACTTAGAGATGTTGCCAATTCATTGAAGAACATCAATAAGACATTTAATACCACTATCATATTCGTGAGCCATCATGTGGATTTCATAAGAGAAGTAGCACAGAGGGCAGTACTTATTGACAAAGGGCACATTGTAATGGATGGAGACCCGAGGGAAGTTTGCAAAGAATTTATTAAAGCAAGCAATGCAAAATACCTGAATGTCTGTATAGAGGACTATTAGTAGGTAAATATTAGTAATATAATTGCATTATTTGAATAATGAGTAATTCAAGGAAGCTTGGAATATATTTTTTTGTATTAACTCTACTTTTGTTACTCATTGGGGGCAGTTTATTTCTGATCCTTGGCGGCGGAGATTTTGGAATCTCGACAGAAAGGGTAGAAGTGATATACGTCCAGGGAGTGATGCTAACAGGAAGTGTACCAACAGGATTCGGGGTAGCTACTTCTGAAGATATCACAAAGAGCCTGAATGATGCTTCAGAGGATGGAGGGGTAAAAGCGATCGTAATGCGGATCAACAGCCCGGGAGGCTCACCGGCAGCTGCAGAAGAGATAATTTCAGCCATGAAAAAGATCAAAAAGCCCATCGTGATCTCAATGGGTGATGTGGCAGCGAGCGCCGCTTATTATATAAGCGTGCCAGCTGACAGGATAATCGCGAATCCTGATACTATTACAGGGAGCATTGGAGTAATATGGGAGTTCCAGAACAGGTCTAAGTTCTATGAGAAAGACGGTACTTCATTCTACATCTCAAAATCAGGTGAAATGAAGGACATGGGCGGGGACTGGAGAGGCCTGTCTGATGATGAAAAAAGGTACGTTGACCAGGTCATTACCGAGGCATTCAACCGCTTTGTGAGCGAGGTTGCGCAGGGGAGGAACCTTACCTTAAGTAAAGTAAAAGACCTTGCGGATGGCAGGGTCTATACCGGTGCAAAAGCAAAGGAGCTTGGTCTTGTGGATGAGTTCGGAAGCCTTGATGATGCAATTGACGTTGCTGCAAAGCTTGGCGGAATTGAAGGAAAACCCACAGTCACATACGCGAACAAACCATCAATTTCCAGGTTACTGTTCGGCGGAGAAAAGATCGATGGATCCCAGTTCACCCAATATTTTGATAATAATCAGTTTGGAAGACTGGTCTCGATGATTCCATTTGATGGCAATTAAACTTCTATTCCTGCTTTTACCAGCGCTAATTTAATTATCTGGATATCATTTCGAGTTTTTCAAATTTTTCCTCAAGAAGTCTTCTATAAAAAACTTATCGGCTTCTTCGCATGTTTCTTTATATATGTGACCTTTTTTTCAAGATCTTTTAGCAAGTTTCCTGCTACTTCACCTGAATAGCAGTCATAGCGTGAAGCTAAGGATATTTTCGAGGCGACCGCCCTTGCGATCTTTCCACGCAGCTTTCTGGGGGCAGAATTAACAAGCGGATGCCTGAAGATCACACCATGCTTCGGGGAAGGGGCTTTTCCTTTCAGGTGCTTGAAGAGAGCATTGTTTGCTCCAATTACCTGTACTGTGCTTGATGGCATGGAAGCAAGTTTAGGAAGGCTTCCTGCTATGCTGAGGAGGCGTGCTCCGAGCAGGTATCCTGCAACATTCGTGAGATTTGGCGCAGTCTCTTGCATTCTTCTCTTGAGTTCTTCTTCGATACAGGAGCGCGACTCATACAGACCAAGGATGGATGATGCAAGGCTCTCTATCGGATCAAATTCCTGCTCGTTTGTTCCTGCAATATGGGATGCTAGCTCTTTTCCTTTCAGGTTCGTTTCACCTAGACTCAATAAATACCATTCTCTGAGCCGCTCGGCAAGGATATTTGAGGTTTCATCGATATCGTCTATCGCTTCCACCGAGGCGATGATCTGACTCTCAGGTGTTACTGCCGTCTCAACCTGTTTTTTTACTATCCTGATATTTAGATCATGAAGCATGGTATCGTATTCTTCATAAGAGCTTGCGAAGTTGTATTTTACTGCAAGTTCCCGAAGGTCGCTGCCAATGATCTTTCCACGAAGCATCAAAGGTTCACAAAGCACTCGGTCAAGTATGGCATCAATGTCTTTCTGGAATAATTCGACATTTGCTATTATGTCTTTATCAATTGTGAAAATACCGAACCAGGTCCTTATTTGCATGCGGCTATCTTTTCCCTTATAGTACAAAAATGCTTAGAGAGGAAAACTATAAGTATTAAACATTATAATACAAATATAACTGGTACAGGTGTCGAATATGAATACTAAAAAAATAGCAGGATATGTATTGTATGCAATAGGAATCATTGGAGGAGTTGAAGGTGCAACGGTGCGAGGAACTACAGGAACAACAATAAGTGTGGTGGCTCTTGTTGTAATAGTGGTCGGCGCATATTTGCTTGACAAATAATCCATGAACTTTAAAGGCAGCAAAACCGAAAAAAACCTCCTGGCAGCTTTTGCCGGGGAATCCCAGGCAAGGAACCGATATACTTACTTTGCCAGCGCCGCAAAGAACGAGGGATTGGAACAGATATCCGCAATTTTCCTTGAGACGGCGGACAATGAGAAAGAACACGCAAAGATATTCTTCAAGCACCTCCAGGGCGGCGATGCTGAAATAACAGCGAAGTATCCGGCAGGGGTAATAGGAAAGACAGTGGATAACCTGCTTGCTGCTGCTGAAGGGGAAAAGCTTGAGTGGGGTACGCTCTATCCGGGTTCTGCTAAAATAGCGGAAGAAGAAGGGTTCCCGAAGGTCGCGGAATCGTTTACAGAAGTAGCTGAGGTGGAGCGATTCCATGAGGGGCGATACAGGGCTTTGTTAAAGAACATGAAAGAGGCCTCTGTGTTCAAAAAGAAAACCAGCATAAAATGGCACTGCAGGAACTGCGGATATATCCATGAGGGAATCGAAGCGCCAAAAACATGCCCTGCTTGTCAGCACGCGCAATCTTATTTCGAGGAGCTTGCCCAGAACTGGTAGGTCATGGGTTTTGATTGCGATATAAAACTGTGTGACTCCCTCTGCTGCAGGAACTGCCCTGTTCTGACAGAAGAAGAGGCTCTCACGTTAATAAAGAAAGTCAAAAAGGAATATGGACTTCTACTTGAACTGAAAAAATATTTCAGGAAAGCAGAAGGGGAATACGGGCTCTATTATGCTGTAAAGATGATAAAAGGGCAATGCATCTTTCTTAATAAGGAAAAAAGATGCCGCATATACAGGTGCCGTCCCAAGCTTTGCGAGCTGTATCCCGTAATCGATGTTGATATGGTTGATACTCGCTGCCCCGATGTTGCGAAAAACAAGATCTCAAAGGAGATACTGGATATGCTGAAGAAGCGTTATGCTGATGAGATTGATGAGAGGATAAAAAAGGAACAAACATTTAATTTTATTTGACAAAATCAATACCTTTTTAACTTTCCCGCCCAATCCAATCCCATGATCCTGGGCATTGACATCGGAGGCGCGAACACCAAGATAGCATCTTCTGACGGAAAGCTAGTTGAACTTCACTACCTTCCATTATGGAATAAATCAAAGCTTCAAGAGTCGCTTCTTGATATCTCATCGCGTCTTGTGCCTGAAAAAGTGGGAGTTGTGATAACTGGAGAGCTTGCAGATTGTTTTCCAGATAAGGACGCGGGGCTATCTTATATCATCGACGTTGTGAACAAGGCTTTTGATGACGCATGGTTCCTGGACAGCAGCGGAACCTTCACAAAAGAGAAAAGGCGCAGCATTGCAGCAGCCAACTGGATGGCATCTTCCCTCATTGTGGGAAGGGATTTCGGGGATAGCATCTTCGTGGACACAGGTTCGACCACGACGGACATAATCCCGATAAAGAACGGAAAGCCTCTGGCCGCAGTTACAGATTTTCAGCGCCTCAGGAAGAGCGAGCTTGTTTATTCGGGCGCTCTTCGCACTAATATCGCGGCACTCCTCCATATTGTGGAGTTGAGCGGCGCAAGCTATCGCACTTCATCCGAACTTTTTGCCATAACCGCAGATGCGTACATTGTTCTGGGAATGATATCACAGGAAAATTACACCTGCGATACACCAGACGGGGCGGGAAAAACAGTTCTTGATGCAAGGCGGCGGCTTGCGCGTTTGGTGTGTGCTGACCTGACAGAGTTAAAAGAGGAGGATATTGTTTCGATAGCGCACCAGGTAATGGAAAAGCAGGTAATGGATATTGCGGATGCGATAAATGAAGTTGCAACGAAGCATGAGCTGGAAACGATAGTTGCGTGCGGTCTGGGGGAGTTCCTGCTCAAAAAAGCCGCGGATGAGCTTGGATTTGATATTATTCTGATGTCAGAAAAATATGGTAAAGAACTCTCAACAGTATTTCCGGCTTATGCAGTTTCGCGGCTTGTAGAGGAGTTTAAAATACATTATCATCAAGGAATTTCTTGAATGACTCCAGTTCAGTTTTGCTTTTGACAACTTCATTTTTTATCTCATTGGCAATTTGAATGAGAACTTGTTTGAGTCTCTCCTTATCGATCCTTTTGGGTACCTGAACCTCAAATAGATAGTCTTTTGAACCCACTTTTATTGAATCGACCAGAAGCTCTTTGTTCTTAAATAATATATTTCGAAGTGTCTGTCTGATCAATTCGCTTTTTATTACATATTGATCTATTCGATATTCGGCATCAGCCTCTGAATATTTCCAATCTAAATTAGCTGGTAGAACCTGAAGTGTGTAGTTCAACTCTCCCAAATGCGTCATATTGGCTTTGAGTTTAAGGTCAAGATCTTGCCCTTTTGGGGATTCAGTCTCAGTCATTTTTTAATACCTCCGACAAGGTTATTGCGAACCTTGATTAACTTATACTTCCTCAACAGGCATTAAATTTTTTGTTAACCGAAACAAATAATACGCTCATCTAATATTCTATAGATGAGGTTCGAAAAATGGCATCTGAAAAATGCGGTTTCTGCACGGATGAAAAATGTGTCGCAGCAGATCTAGAACAGTGTGACTTTCAGGGGGATAATTTCAAGGAATGCCTGCGCTACCGTCTTTATTTCTTGAAGCCGCAGCTCATGCAGCTTCGCTAAACTTTAACTAGTGAAGCTATTTTCTGACCAAGAGCGTAGCACTTTACCAGATCCTGCTCATCAGGTTTGAATTTCACTTCCAGAGACTCAATAGGCTCATATCCTGCGGATTTTAGTTTCTCATTGACCGTCCTGACTCCTCCTCCACCCCAGCCGTATGAGCCAAAGGTTACCCAGATCTTTTCGATAGGATGCAGTCCTGTGAGATATGTCAGAAATCCCCCGACTGTCGGGAACATACCGTTATTCAGCGTCGGAGTGCCTATCATGATCGCTCTGGCTTCCAGAGCTTCCTTTACTATCTCGCTCCATTCAGTTTTTCGAAGATGGAAAAGTGAAACTTCAACTCCGAGATCAGACACGCCTCTTACTATTTCCTGTGCCATGTTCTCTGTGCTGTTCCACATTGTATCGTAGATCACGAGCACTTTCTGTTTTGATTTACCGCTTGCCCATTTGAGATACGCGTCTATTATCTTACCCGGGTCTTTCCATATCATACCATGAGAGGGGGCGATCATCTTTATCTCGATATGAAGTTTCTGCAGTTCTTCTATTTTTTTAAGAATTACACCACCGAACGGCATCAGGATATTGGCATAATACTTTGCAGCTTCGTCCATCACAGTATCGCAATCGTATCCGATAAGACTACAAACGTCCTCGTAGAACCTGAACGAAGATGCAAGATGCTGCCCGAAGCCGTCATTCGATAGGAGGATCTTATCCTCTTTTATGTAAGTGAACATACTGTCAGGCCAGTGGAGCATGGGTGCGGTAATGAAATAAAGTGTCTTTTTTCCAAGCTGCAGTTCATCCCCAGTCCGTACGGTCCTGAAGTTCCAGGCACTCCTGTAATACCGCAGCAATCCTTCCTTTCCTTTTTCAGTACAGATAAGCTCAGCTCTTTCTGCGAGTTTCATTATTTCGGGAAGTGAGCCAGAATGGTCCATTTCAACATGGTTCGAGATAACATAATCGATCCTTGCAGGGTCAATTATCTGCTTTATTCGATCTATCATCTCGTTGTTGAATCCATGTTTCACAGTATCCACAAGTGCAATTTTATCATCCACTATAAGGTATGCGTTGTATGTTCCGCCGCGTGGTGTGGTATAACCATGGAAATCCCGTAAGTTCCAGTCCACAACCCCTACCCAGTAAACTCCGGGTACTAATTCGATCTTTGTCATTCAAAACCTCTAGCGATAGATATTTACCTTATTGAAATAATACTTTTCGGCAGGATAGATCTAAAAGTCACGGAGGTAGAAATGGACAAATACCGATGCACAGTCTGCGGATACATATATGACCCTGAAATAGGAGATACACCGAGAATCAAACCTGGAACTGCTTTTGAAGACCTTCCAGACGATTGGGTTTGCCCCCAGTGTGGTGTAGGGAAGGAAATGTTTGAAAAAGTTTAATTGGGAAAATACCTTTATAGTATTAACTCCAATAATACTTCGTATAGTTACGAACAAAAGGGTGATAATATGAAACAGGAACGCTGGGGCGACATAGGCTCTAAATTTGCGCATCTTACAAGCGTACATCCGTGTTACAATGAAAAAGCTCATTTCACAACTGCAAGGATACACTTACCTGTGGCTCCACGCTGCAATATCCAGTGCAATTACTGCATAAGGAAACTAGATAAATGCGAGCACAGGCCCGGCGTGTCTGGCGTAATACTTAATCCGCAGGAGGCGCTTGTCAGGGTTGATAAATACATTAAGGATATGCCCAACCTGCGCGTTGTGGGGATAGCTGGACCCGGGGAATCGCTTGCGAACGAGGAGACTTTCGAGACCCTTCGTCTTGTGCATGAAAAATATCCAGAACTAATAAAGTGTGTTGCTTCAAATGGTCTTGTACTTGCTGAAAATGTGGAACGGCTAGTGGAAGTTGGAGTGACGAGCGTCACTGTGACCATAAATGCAGTTGATCCTGAGGTAGGAGCAAAGATATATTCTTTCGTTCGATATCATGATAAGACCTATAAAGGCGTTGAGGGAGCAAAGCTGCTGATCGATAACCAGTTCATGGGAGTGAAGAAAGCAAGTGAAGCAGGGTTAAATGTCAAGGTGAATACTGTGCTTATCCCTGAAATCAACTTTGAGCAGGTAAAGGATATCGCTAAGAGAGCAGCAGAGAACGGCGCCATATTAATGAACATTATTCCGCTGATACCTCTTCAAAAGTTCGAGAAGGAGAGAGCGCCTGAATGCGACGAACTCACAATGGCAAGAACAATTGCAGAAGAATTCCTGCCCCAGTTCAGATTGTGCAGGCAGTGCCGTGCAGATGCGATTGGAGTTCCTGGAATGGAGCCCTGCGGATCGCCAACTCAGCAAAAAGCGACCGGGGAATATTATCACGCTTGAACCTATCGTTTTGAAAGACCATATCGAATACAGCTTCGGTTCAGTGGTAAGCAAGACATTGAAACAGAATCCTGCAGGCACAATAACACTGTTTGCTTTTGATGCAGGTCAGGGACTGAGCGAGCATTCGGCACCTTTTGATGCTGTGGTGCAGGTCATTGAGGGGAATGGGCATTTCGTGATCGGGGGAGAGGATCATGAACTCATGGAGGGGCAAATGATAATAATGCCTGCGAACGTGCCTCATGCTGTTAAAGCAGATAAAAGGTTCAAAATGCTTCTGACAATGCTTCGAGCATAGTGATAGCTACAATATCGAACTATGCCATAAAAAGACTACAAATTATATAACACCTCATCCATGCTCCCGCTCCTGAAACCCAGGATATCCAGGGTGACATAGGAAAAACCCAGCTTTTTTAACTCAACAGCCACTTCATCGCGCATTTCCAGTAATCGCGGCATTTCATCTGGCATTATCTCGATGCGCGCGATCCCTTCATGATCTCGCACACGTACGACTTCAAATCCCATATTTCGAAGATAAACCTCGGCATCGCCCACCCTCTTGAGAGCTTCATGAGTTATCGCCTGCCCGTATGGGAAACGAGATGAAAGGCAAGCCATCGAGGGCTTGTCAGCGACCGAGAGATTGAGCTTGTGAGCCATTGCGCGTATCTCTTCTTTTGTCACGCTAAACTCGATGTAAGGATTGTATATATCCTCCTCGGTGACTGCCCTGTGCCCGGGTCTGTGGCCTTTCATGTCAGAGTAATTCGTTCCCTCGATAATAGTATTGATGCCTTGCTTCTGCGCTATTTTCTTCAACTCCCTGATCAATCCTTTCTTGCAGTAATAGCATCTATCAACCGGGTTCTTTGCGAACTCAGGTTCTGAAAGCTCATCATAAAAAATAACCATGTGCTTGATCCTTATCTCCTTCGCGATCCTTTTTGCCCCTTCAAGCTCACCAGGCGCAAGTGTCGGGGCATCCGCAGTGACTGCAAGCGCTCTATCCCCCAACGCCCTGACTGCGAGCGCGGCAAGCACCGAGCTGTCCACTCCGCCAGAGAATGCAACAAGGGCGCTATCTCTTTCTTTCAGGGCTTCTATGATTGAGTGCATCTTGTTATCAATGGTCATTGAATCCGTTCGATATTGATTATTTCAATTATGGTTCCCCACATATGGAAACTGGCCACATTCTCTTGTTTTTTTGCATCAAATCGTACTCTCAAACCATCGACCTGGAACTCCTTGCTCAGATTGATCGGATCATAATTTTCCCCATTATCACTGATTATGCCATAAAATCCTCCCTCGAAATCCAGGAATTTAACAGTACCTGTTCCGTTGATTTCAGAAATTTTCTCCACAGGAGGAGTAGAAGTTGGAATTTCAGTAACAGGTGTTTCAGACGGGGTCTCTTTATTCTCTTTTATACATCCACTGATTATTACAAACCATATCAGCAAGATTCCTGTGATCAACATGCCCTTACTTTTCATAATTACCTATCATAACTTTCGATGTATTTCCATAAAACTTTTTCCGATACTTCGAACCCATTCGTAGTTTACACAATCTCTTTTAACATCCCCGCCTATTAATATTGTGATGCCAGAAAATGAAGCGCCGCAGGGCAACGAAAAGCTCCTCATAGTGCCTCTGGGTGAGGAATCCAAGAAATTAACTCAAGTCATCTCCAACGACACCGCGCGAAAAATTATCGAACTGCTTGCTGATGCCCCGCTCTCTGCCTCAGACATTGCAGAGCGTCTGCAGACCCCTCTTACCACCATCGTTTACAATCTTGAGAACCTGGAGGGCGTGGGGCTCATCAAGATAGAAAAGATAAAATACAGCGAGAAGGGCAGGGAGGTCAAGATATACGCGCCAGTCCGGAAGCTCATTGTAGTCGTGCCAGAAAAGACTGACAGGAAGTCCATTACTGATATTCTCAGGAAATATGTTGGAGTTGTGCTGGTTGCGGTTTTTGCCTCGAGCATAATCGAGTTCTTATTGTTCAGGGCAGGAGCGTCGCCTTGGACTATGACAGCTTATAGTAATGATATTAAAGATGCTGCTAATTCGCAGAACATTGCCGCCGTGTCGGAAGAGGCTAACGCATCTGCAAGAGGCGTCATAGGCGATCTCAGAGAGATGAACCAGACAATACCCACCATTACACAATCCGGTGCCACTGCAACACCGTCTCCCGTGCCAGCCCCTTTAATTGAAAAGAGCGGGGCTGTCAGCCAGATGGCGGCGGATATGTTCGCCAATATCGCAGACACAGTTTCGGCGCATCCGGGTCTGACGTTCCTTCTCGGGTGTATTTTTGTGATCTTTCTGCTTGCTGTATGGGATTATCATAAGAGGAATAAAAAATGATAGGCATAAGTGAGATAATCTTGATTCTCTTTGTTCTTGTGTTTGTTTTTGTGGTGTTTTCGAATAGTTAATCTTTTCTCTTAAAGTTATGTATTTCTAACAAAAAAGAAAGTTTTATATACCCTGATGTTAGATATACATAACATAATGTTATAAAAAACAAACATATAGGGTGAAAAAGCATGGAAAATAAGATCGAAAAGAGGTGAAGCATAATGAAAACAAGAGATATATTACTTCGCCAGTATCTCGTAGGCATATTTTTCGTCCTGGGGGGCATCCTCTGGCTTGCATTGAATTATGATGACGCTTTTGGTAAAGCGCTCAGCGGGTATTTCATAATTCTTGGGATTTTTATCTCGATTAAAAGCTACAGTAAGTGGAAGAAATGGAAGGATTCAGATATCCATACCGACGAGGCTCTTACCGACGAGCGCTATGAGTTGAACATGCTCAAAGCGTCAAGGGCAGGTTTCATATTCCTTTACTTATCAATAGGTGTCCTGGGCACATTGCTCGGTTTAAGGCTGATAAACGAAATAATATTCACGGCGTTGATGGGCCCTGTTATTGTTGTCGCCTCTTTCTTATACGTCCTGTTATTTTACAGGTACGAGAAGGGGGTTAATGAGGACGAGAATTAAAGAATTCAGGGCAAGATACGATTTAACCCAGGAAGAACTTGCTAAAAAGGTAGGTGTAAGAAGGGAAACAATCGTTTTCCTGGAAAAAGGAAAGTATAATCCCTCATTAAAACTTGCATACGATATATCTAAGATATTACACTCCAGAATAGAGGAGGTCTTCTTATTCGATTGAGTGTGGTGAAATAAGTACTAAAGAGGTGGATCATGAGTTTTGCAGAAAAAATAACAGGAATAATAACCAACCCGAAAGAAACGATGAAGAACATAGCGCAAGAACCCCATATAGAAGAGGCTGTAATGATCGTAGGGATATACGCAGTCTTGAGCGCACTCTTAGGTTACGTTCAGCTAAACAAGGTGACGTATATTTATGAGGGATTTGATAACATGCCCACATCAATGCAGTCGATAATGACGATATCAGCTGTTGTAGGAGGGCTATTAGGCGCTTTTATTTTTTGGCTCATCGGAACAGGGGTAATTCATTTGATCTCAATGGCTCTGGGGGGAGAGGGTAAATTCCATCCACAGATGACGACCATCATAGGTTACAGTATGTTCCCCCTGATATTTGGAGGCATAATCTCGCTACTATTGGTTTTTTCCTCAGACCCTATGACCATAACAATATCCAGGACAAACCCAATGGCAGCAAATGACCTCAATAATTCATCCAATTTTCTTATCTCAATGATTGTTGGATTGCTCTTTCAGATATGGTTCACAGTGCTACTCTTCTTCGGTTTAAAAAATGCACAAAAGTTCACGCCCGAAAAATCAGCAGTTATAGCTATTATCCCTCTAGCGATCAGCGTATTATTCATGATATGGGGTTTCAAGAGCACGGGCATCATATGAGAACCGTACTGAAGATCGAAAATGTATCCAAGTCATACCATCTTGGTAAACTCGAAGTGCCCGTATTGTACGATATCAATCTCGATGTCAAGGAAGGCGAATTTGCAGCAGTAATGGGACCATCAGGAAGCGGCAAAAGCACACTCATGAACCTCATCGGCTGCCTTGACCGCCCCTCAACCGGTAAAGTAATCTTAGGCGACAGAGACACATCTCTTCTCTCAGACATTGAACTTGCGCGCATCCGCGGAAAAAAACTCGGTTTCATATTCCAGACCTTTAACCTGATATCCCGCCTGACTGCGCAAAAGAACGTAGAGATGCCGATGATATACCAGGACATTCCCAGGCAGCAGAGGATCAAAAGAGCAATAGAGCTGCTGGAGCTGCTCGGTCTTGGCGACCGGGCTGACCATAGACCAACTGAGCTTTCAGGAGGACAGCGCCAGCGCGTCGCCATCGCGCGCGCGCTCGTGAACGACCCCGAGATCCTGCTCGCGGATGAGCCCACCGGGAACCTTGATTCAAAGACTGGGCATGAGATCATGGAAATATTCAACAAACTTCATAGTGAAGGAAGAACTATTCTGATGGTAACACACGACCAGGGACTTGCGCAGAACTGCGGAAGGATAATCAGACTTAAGGATGGAAGGATCGAAGATGGAAAAAACAGTTGAAGTTTCTCACGTTTCAAAATCATTTAACGGTCAATCTATAGTAAAGGACATTTCTTTTGACATTTCACCAGGTGAAATTTTTGGTCTCATTGGCCCCAACGGGGCAGGAAAGACCACGATCATTCGCATGCTTCTTGATATTATTAGACCGGATTCTGGCCAGATTAAGATATTGGGTAGCGGGCAGCCGGAAGAAACAAAAGATATGATAGGCTATCTTCCTGAAGAACGCGGTTTGTATCGCAGGCTTACAGTCATTAATTCTCTTATTTACCTTGGCGCACTGAAAAACTACCAGGGCAAAAAGAGGGCGCTTGAGCTTCTTGAGAAGATGGAGATGCTACAGCATAAGGATAAAAAACTCTCCGAGTTGAGCAAGGGTATGCAGCAGAAGATACAGCTGATCGCCGCTATTTGCCACGATCCTCAGCTCATAATACTTGATGAGCCTTTCTCTGGTCTTGATCCGGTTAACATGAAACTCGTAAAAGAGATGATACTTGATCTTGGAAAAGAAGGAAAGACCATACTCATAAGCACTCACATGATGGACCAGGTGGAAAGAATGTGCGGCAGGATATTCATGATGCACAGGGGCGGTGGCGTATTGTATGGCAGCGTTGCTGAGATAAAATCCAGGTTCGGTAAAAACACAGTTTTCCTTGAATTCGAAGGTGAGTTTAAAAATATTCCTGGTGTTAAGAAATCAAATCTTTCGGGAAATTATGCAGAATTGATACTTGAAGACGGGGCAGATACACAGGATGTGTTAAAAGCCATAGCAAGAGATGTAAGGGTTGGGAGGTTTGAGGTTTCATCCCCATCCCTGAACGAGATATTCATAAAGGTGGTGGAAGAATGACAAAGTGGATCACTATTGCAAAACACGAATTTGCATACAATGTTCGAAGGAAGGAATTCCTGTTCGTAACATTCGGGCTTCCACTGCTCATGTTCGCATTAATTGGTCTTCCTGTTTTTCTGGCTGCCAGCACCACAGGCCCTGAAAAATTTTCGATAGGATATGTGGATAATACAGGCACGTTCGGAGGGAATTTCACACAATACACCAATGAAACGTCTGCAAAAAATGATATCATTGATGGAAATATTACCCATTTCTTTGTTATACCTGCGGATTATAGATCCACAGGCAAGATAGAAATATATTCTAGAAAAAGTAGAATGCAAGGAACAATTGAAGGGGAAATAAGAGGCTTCTTGCTTGACAATCTTCTAAAAGGTGAGAATAAGGACATAGTGGAAAGGGTAAAAAACCCCATTAAGAGCGAATATTTCACGTTGAACGAAAAAGGGGAAAGTAGTAAGGATGACCTATCCGGTTTTCTTATTTCAATCGCATTTGCATTCTTTTTCATGCTTACCATCTTCACATCATCGAATTTTCTCTTGCAGGGCGTTGTTGAGGAAAAAGAGAACCGGGTGATCGAAATTCTTCTTTCCTCGGTTTCCCACCGCGAATTGCTCACAGGCAAGGTATTCGGGCTGGGTGCTGTTGGGCTGACCCAGGTGTTTATTTGGCAGGCAATGGGTATTGCAGTTCTATCCTCTGGTCCAGCGGCATTACTTCTGGCAGGCATCAATATTTCTATCCCCCTGTTGATATTTGCATCAGGCTATTTCATTCTGGGATATCTGGTCTTTGCATGCATAATGGCAGGGGTCGGAGCAGTAGCAACAACTTCGCGAGAGGGTCAGCAGATAGCGGGAATATTTACAATGATCGGAGCGATGCCGCTTATAATATCCCAACTCATACTCTCAAAACCTGACTCAATTATAAGCATGATTTTCAGTTATTTCCCGCTGACGTCTCCAATTACGATGATAATGCGTATATCAACAGGAAATGTGAAGTATTACGAAGTGGTTCTGAGCCTCATTATTTTGACCGTTTCCATTCTTGTTATCCTGGAATTGGTAGTCAGGATATTCAGGGCAAGCCTGTTGATGTACGGAAAAAAACCAACGATCTCGGAGTTGATAAAATATGTACGGTAAATTATTGGCAGGGCTTTTCATAATATTATTTTTATCAGGAGCATCACAAGCCGCGCTTAATGAGAACTCATTGAAGATAAGTCTTATAAAATACGACCCCTATCCAGTCAGCCCGGATTCTGATTGTGTGGGTCCAGCTGGAGAATGTTGGGGATAACGACATAAGTGCAGTGTCCATCGAGTTTGTCCCGAAATATCCTTTCTCGATAAAACCAGGGGATACCACCGTTAAATATCCAGGTACAATAAGAAAAAATGATAAGATCATCTATAAATTTTCTGTCCATGCTGATAAGAACGCATTTGTTGGCACGAATAAGATCGAGATTGGTTACAGGGTGGATGGTTCATTCACTAAGAAAGAATTTGATATTGAAGTAGGCAGCGACGTGGTGGACGCCAAAGGAACAGTGAGAATGGATAAATATTCACTTAGCCCAGAGGTATTCATGGCAGGAGATACAGGCACAGTTGCGCTGACATTGAAGAACAGCGCCACTGCATATACGATAAAAATAGACGGCAAGGATTACAGCATGAACGCGCAGGTACAGTCTGCGCAACTTCTGGGAAATGAATTCATAGACGTAACAAGTGAACCTTACTATAATCCGGGCATCATTGGGCCCGGGGACTCCCTGGAGCTTCAATATACAATAAAGGTCAGGGATAATACACCTGACGGCACCTATTTCCTGGATTTCGCTCTTATGGGAAGCGCGCGCCTCTACAGCCTGAACCTGAAGATACCGATAAGGGTGGACTCATCATCTATTGAGACAGCAATTTCCGAGAAGCCAATAGCAAATGCGGGAAAGGTCATCCTCAACATAGCGAACACCAGAGCGAACACTCTTTCTGCTGTGACCGTCATTCCCTCAGGAAATGTCACTTTCGAGCCTGCCATGTATTTCATCGGAACGATGGAACCAGATGAGCTTTTCACGGTCAAGTTCGACCTGAAGTCTGGAAATCCTGACAACCTCAGCTTCAGGCTCAGGTTCAAGAACGGGAACAACTGGCATGAAAGTGAGGCGATGTCTGTTGCGCTTGATGGATCTAAAGATACAGGATCAAAAAGCAGTAGCTCCTCTATCCTGATCGTTCTAGGAATACTTGGCGCCGCACTTATCATTCTAGTCGGATTCTTTGTTTACATGAGGCGAAGGAGAGCAAGATCAGGATGAATCTGATCGATGCCTTAGAACAGGTCTCACTCAGCTTTCGAAGCAATAAATTCAAGACCCTGATGTCAAGTCTGGGAATAATAATCGGGGTTATTGCCATCGTTGTCATGCTCTCTGTGGGTGAAGGTCTTCAAGAAGGGGTTGGCATGGCATTTCAAGGAATGGACCTTGACGTTATAACCGTTTTTCCGGGAGGTGCTAACTTTGGGCCCCCGGGGTCAGTTAATATGAAGCCCGCTGAATTCGATGATAAGGACGTGCATGCGATCGAGAATACGGTCGGTGTGAAAACGGTATCGCCCCGCAACGGGGCGGGGATGTCAGTAAATTTCAGGGATGAGGAACGCTCCATCTCATTAACGGCTGTAGCCCCGGGAAAAGAACAGGCCGTTTCAGACCTGATCGATAGGGGGCGATTTCTCATGGATTCTGACAGAAGCGCAGTTGTGATAGGCAGTGACATAGCAGATAATATGTTCAAGATGCCCCTGAATCCAGGCATGCGCCTATCTATTAAGAATAAAAATAATGATGTGAGCAGGGATTTTACGATCGTGGGGATACTCGGGGAAAAAGAGCAGACCTCTGCATTCGGGGGAAATTCTAATATGGAGATAATCACCACGCATGAGGCTTTGAAAGACTTGCTTGATTCAAAAACCTATTCCTATTCACAGATACTTGTGACCGTGGAATCCCAGGATGATATAGAGGCAACTTCAACCAGGGTGGATGAAACCTTAAGAAAGCTGCATAAAGATGAAGCATATACAGTCTTTATGATGAAATCAATGCTCGAAGGAATAGCTCAGGTGCTGACCATGATAAAATATGCCCTCGGGGGCATAGGCGCAATAGCCCTTGTCGTGGGGGGCGTAGGAATTGTGAACGTAATGATGCTCACAGTCACGGAGCGGGTAAAAGAGATAGGGGTAATGAAAGCAGTTGGCGCCACGAAGCAGGATATACAATTGATATTCATGCTTGAGTCCGGGCTTCTGGGGTTAGTGAGCGGGTTGATCGGCGTGACCATAGGCGCCGGGATAGCGATGCTGATCTCATCGCTTGGTGCTTTCCCGATGGCGATAAAGTGGACATCGCTTGCGATAGGCCTCGTCTTCGGGATGCTTACTACTACTATTGCCGGGGTATATCCGGCGAATAAGGCTGCAAGGCTTGACCCTGTGGAGGCGCTGAGGGCTGAGTGATATTTTTTATCCTTTTTGCGGTTGAATTGGCTCAACCACAAGCACAACCCCATCCTTCTTTTTGATAACTACTTCCCTATCGGGCTCAATAATCTCCTGAGACTTCGCGCGCCACATCTCTCCCTGATATCTCACAAAACCCTTTCCCTCAGGCGTTATCTCGTCTATCGTCCGTGCAATATCCCCTATGATGTCCCCTATCACCGGTTTTTTTCTGCGTATCTCCATCACTTTATATATCGCAAATGCAAGGAATACCCCAAAAACAATAGCAGGAACAAGGAGGCTGATGAGAAGACCGGTCTGGAATTCAGAACCATACATGTTCGGATAGCCGGTCGGTACGAGCAGTATGCTTCCCAGGGCTACACACGCTATTCCAGCCATCCCAATTATCCCGAAAGTGGACACATGCAATTCGAACAGCAGCAATCCTATCCCGAAAGCTATCAGGAAAAGACCTGCAACATTTATTGAGAAGCCAAGTCCGATCAACCCAAGGCTGATGGATATCACACCGAATATCTCAGCGCCATAACCAGGGCTTGTCAGCCCGAATATGAGCGAATATATCCCTATGAACAAAAACAGCGATGCGAGGATGGGATTTGAAAGAATGCCCATGAGATTCAATCTCAGGGACGGTGAGTGATATGTATATTCAACTCCTGATGTCTTTAACACTTTACCCTTGACCGTCATTCCATCCACCTTTACCAGGAGATCTTCTATGCTTGTCGCTTCCACTTCGATCACATTTGCCTCCTTTGCCTTTTCTGCATCAAGGTTCAAGTTGGCGGTAATAAACTGGCCTGCTGCAGTTTCATTTCTTCCATGTTGTTTTGCCTTCTCCTGTGCCAGCGCCACTACAGCGTTCACGATCTTTGCTTCCGTGATGGGTTTTATTCCTTCCCCTGTCATCTCAACAGGCTGGGCAGATCCGATTATCGTGTTCGGTGCCATGGCAGCCACGTCAGCGGCAAGGAGTATTATAGTTCCGGCTGACCACGCTGTAGCACCATTGGGATAAACATACGCTATAACAGGGATGGGTGAATTCTGTATGTGGTCAAGTATTTTTTTGGTCTCATCAAGACCCCCGCCAGGAGTATTCATGGTTATAACAAGCGCCTGCGCATCAGACTGCCTGGCGCTTTCAAGAGCCTCGCTTATTATATCATCGCTGGCTGGTGTTATGGCATCGTTCAACTCAACCACGATGACCTGTGCTCCGGCAGCTTGCACAAGACTGAGAAAAAGAAAAAAAAGAAAAAAAACCTTCATTTCTTTTCGGCTTTCGTGAAGGCTCCAGTCAGTCCTGCGATGTTGCTAATATCTCCGCCAGGGGCACCGGTAGTTACAACGATCATGTTCTTCTCGCGCGCTATCTCGGCAAGGGTCTGTAGCTCCCTGAGCTTCAAAGAAATGGGAAACTTGGTATAGAGCTCTGCTGCTTCGATCATCTTCTGGCTTGCCTGGAACTCACCCTCAGCAAGGATGATCCTTGACCTTCGTTCTCTTTCTGCCTCAGCCTGCTTTGCAATGGCTCGCATCATGGACTCAGGAAGGCTTACATCACGTATCGTAACAGCAGATATCTTGATACCCCAGGGCTCGGTTGCATCATCAAGAACTACCTGCAGTTTCTTGTTAAGTTCGTCTCTCTTTGAGAGCAGGTCATCAAGATCGATTTGCCCGAGAATATCTCTCAGTGTCGTCTGTCCGAGCATGCTTGTAGCCACCCAGAAGTTTTCTACCTTCGTGATCGCATTTTGGGGCTCTACCACGCGATAATAAATGACTGCATCAACATCAACGGTTACATTGTCCCTTGTTATTATAGTCTGCTTAGGTACATCTATTGTGACTATCCTCAGGTCCACTTTTACGATGCTATCCACAATCGGGATTATGAGGAATATCCCCGGTCCTTTTGCCCCCTCCAGTCTCCCCATCCTGAATATCACTACTCTTTCATATTCCCTTACAACCTTTACCGACTGTGCAAGTATCAAAATGATCACTACAGCAGCAATTATTATTGGTAATTCAAATGCCATTATGTCACCCTGTTTTTAATAGTACAAGGGTATATAAAGACCTTACCATGATTTAAATATTTATGAACGGGCTCGATGATCTGATCACCACTGAAGAGAGGGAGCACCTGCTCTTTGGGCTGCACAGGTTCCTGACATGGGTGGGAGAAAAACTCCCGGAAAAAGTGGAGGTGGATGGAAAAGACATAGAGATAAATGATCTGATATGGCGCTGCATTCATAAGAAAAATTTCTCAGAACAGGAAAAACAACATTTCATGGACCTTGTCAGGTTGCTTGAGGCTAAAGAAAAGCTCGATGAGCAGTCGCTCGAGAAGGCTTCGCTTACCAGGGAAGATGCTATTAGATTATACCATGAATCAGCAGCCCTCATACGCGCGATCATGGATTTAAGGGAATGCGAAGCCGGAAATGTCAAATTGAAAGGGCCGGATATCGAAACAAGACGGAAGATAGATGATGCAAAAAGATGGATGGGATTTTTGAAAAACGTTGGTAAAAATAGTGGTTAGAGAATGGTGCAGAACTGGATGCGCTGATGCCGGCTGTGCTGGATAGGGCCTTTAAGGGGGAGTTGTGAGAAGATTCTTTACAATTATCTTCCGGCAAGTTTACGATTTATACATTGGATGATTCTTCAATGAAAGTATCGGGGCTGCGCCAGCGGAGGCGCGCGGAGGGGAGGGGGCATGGGATTGGATTCGAATTAGATGCGTTAAGAATACCTTATGCCGTTAAGTTACTTCATTTTCTCACTCACCATCTCCACTCCTCTCTCCAGCGCCTCCTCTATCCTCGCCGCATCCGTCCCTCCGCCCTGCGCTATCCCGGGCTTCCCTCCACCGCCGCCGCCCACAAGCTTTGACATCTCGCGAACGATCGCCCCGGCATTCACACCCAACTTCTGAGCGCGTGCTCCTGCTGCAACGACTATTTTCACGCCGCCAGATTCGCTTGCAAGAATTGCAACTACATCATCGTTCTTGCTGAACTCAGTGGCAGCCTTGATAAGCTCCTCTACATCTGCATGCTGTATTTTCTTTGAAAGCACCTTCAAGCCATTTATTTCAACGGCATCACCCATCATCGCCTTCACCCTGACTTCCGCAAGCTCAGCCTTCAGCCGCTCGTTCTCTTTCTTAAATTCCTTCCATTCATCGAAGAAACGGTTGACGGTGTCAGGTAAGTGCTCCGGCGAAACTCGCAACGCATCCGAGGCCTTGTTCAGTAGTTCATCCCTCTCTTGCATTCTTTTCACCGCCGCCTCACCAGCCGAGAATTCAATGCGCTCCACACCGTCCTGAATCCTCTCTGTCTTTATGAGCTTGATCGGTCCTATAAGCCCTGTATTAGAAACATGTGTACCTCCGCAGGCTTCAACGTCGCTTCCCACGCGCAGGATGCGTATTTCTTTCCCAGGAGGCACACCCCCCTGGTACAGCACGAACCCGTACTTCTTTTCAGCCTCGATCCTGTCCATCCAGTCAATATACACGGGCTGGTTTTTCATAACTGCTCTGTTTGCAAGAAGTTCTATTTCCCTGAACTCCTCGTCGGTTATTCGCTTAAAATGCGTCAGGTCAAGCCTTGCCCTGTCAGTGGACTTTTGTGCGCCGGTCTGCCAGATGTGTTTTCCAAGCACTGCTTTTGCTGATTCGTTCACGATATGCGTGGCAGTGTGATGCCTCATGTGAGCAAGGCGTCGCTCCCAATCTATTTTTCCTTTAACTGCATCCCCTTTCTTAAATCCAATGTCTGAATCAGTCTCATGGACGATGACACCATTCATATTCTGGACATCAGCAACATTCGCAACGTAATCCTCCATTGATAGAGTACCATGGTCTGCAGGCTGACCTCCGCCTTCAGGATAAAATAATGTCCTGTCGAGGATGATCTTGTTCTCAATGACTTCAAGCACTTTCGCTGAAAATTCTGTCTGTTCAGAATCTTCATAATACAGCTTGCGCGTGAGTGGAAGGTCAAGTGTTAGCCCTTCGGTCTCCTCCTCTTGCGCCTTGCTGTGCTTCTTTGCCACAAGAGAGTAGAATGTATCAGGAAGCTCAACCTCAACACCAGCTTCTTTTGCGACCTCGCGCGTGATCTCAGGCGGGATGCCGTGCGTGTCGTAAAGCTGGATCAATTCACCAAGTGGCATTTTTTCCTTTTTATCCTTAAAATGAAGCGCCGTCTTTTTCACAAGTTTTGTACCGCGTTCTATGGTGTCAGCATACTTTTCCTCTTCAAGTGCCACGATCTCCCTTATCGTATCAAGTCGCTCCCTGAACTCGGGATATTCGGGGAAGTTCTTTATCTGCATCTCGATTATCTCGATAAGAGGTTCCCTTATATCCAATTCTTTCATCAATCGAAGCGTCCGGCGAAGCACAAGCCTTGCCAGATATCCCGCTTTCACATTGGAGGGTATGATGCCGTCCCCGAGCATGAAGGCAAGACATCTGGAATGATCGGTGATGGCGTACACTGACTCTACAGGCACCATGAGCTTCTGGAGTTTCTCAACAGTTGTACCAATGGTATCAGCGACTTTTTTCCTCAACTGGAGCAGGTTTGCCTGCCCGCTGATATCCATCACCCCTGCAAAGCGCGCATTCTGCGAGAACATCCTGGCATATTCTGGATTGTCTATCGAGTGCTCGATACCTGCAAGGTCCATCAATTCGCTCACGATCTTCGGAAATACTGCATCATATATCGTGGGTGACCCCTTTGATGCCCACACGAACCTCTCAAGACCGTAGCCTGTATCAACAATGTAATTATCCATCTTCTCGTATGTCTCACCCTTGATCTCTATTGAGCCGCCTTTTACCTGCTTTAAGTCCATGAACACAAGGGTAGCAAGCTCAAGACCTCCAACCATAACTTCGACGCTTGGACCTGCGTTGCCTCCGCCTGCCCATGGATTTTCCTTATAGGTAACAGCTTTAAGATCGCATCCGAGGTCAGCAAGAAGAGTATCGCATAGTTCCACAGTCCTGTCCTTCCAGTATATCTCATTCCCTCGCGAATTAAAACAGTGGTGAGCCATCATCTCGAATGTGGTAAGATGCCTGCCGCTTCTTCCAACTGCGTCAAGGTCATCAAGCCGTATGCATGGCTGTGAGATAGTGAGAGGATTTGCAGGAGGGGGAACAAGCCCTGATGTAACAAATGGCTGAAAATCCGCGATCGAAGCAATGGTCAGGTAAATGTCGTCGCGCCAGCGTGCGATAACTGGATATCGATCCACCCTTGTATGCCCATGCTTCTCGAAAAAGGAGAGATAAGCCTCGCGCATGGATGATATGTCGTATTCCTTCTTGAAAACAGGCGCACCTATGAATGAGTAAGAAACACAGGGCGGGTCTCCGCAGAACTCTGTATCTGCATCTCTTGTCCAGAAGTTCGTTTTGCACTTCGGGCACGTTTTTCGTACGAAGCCATTCTCTTTGAAATAATCAAGTTGATACTCGTCCTGCATGTGGGATACTAATTGTAAAGGTAATACATAATTATTCTGGAAAATCCAGAGTCTTACTCAGGCTCTTTCTGTATGCCTATGACAGAAAGCAGCCGCTTTACTACGACCTCTTCTGCAAGTTTCATGAGCGTCTGCTTGTCCTTTGTTCCACCAAGCACCCCCAGCGGTATCTGAGCACCTGCGAGCATTGCATGACCTCCGCCCTTTTCTGCGCCGAAAGCATCCTGCATCACCTTACCAATGTTGATACGGACATCCCGGCTTCTTCCAGATATGTAAATGTGGTCCTCTCCCAGCCCAAAAACGATGGTCGTTGTGATCCCTTCCAGGGTGAGCAGATAATCCGCCGCCTGCGCCAGAGCATCTCTATTGTGTATTGGTCCTACGTTCGAGAGCAGGTAGCTGCCATTTATTTCCCTGTTCTTGATGGCATCCCCAAGGATCTCAATTTCCTCTATCGACCTGGTGGGTGTTTCTATCCTGCTTAGAATGTCGTGGTTCGCAAGTGGGGAAAGATACGCCGCAGCTATCAGGTCTGCCGGGTCTGTGTTCCTGCGGAAATCGTCAGTATCCACCTTGATCCCGTATAAAAGAGCTGTGGCAAGTTCTGTATCGATCAATATATCGAGGTCCTGAAGATACTTTGTCATAATGGTTGCTGTCGCACCGATATTGGGCCTTATATCAACATACTCAGCCCTTATATCTTCGATTTCTGCCTGATGGTGGTCTATTACTATGCTGACCTGTGTGTCAGGTGGTAGCATATTGTTCGTACCAGGCGTCGAGCATTCGATCATGGCAATTTTCTTATAATCAGAGACCTTAAAATCTGTAGATTGATCTAATTCGATATCCAGCAGATTGACGAAAGCCTTATTCTCATGATGACCTATGCTTCCTTTATAATGGATCTCTGCTTTCACCCCAACGCTTGCTGCGATCTCTTTCAGGCCCATTGCACTTGAGATAGCATCCGGGTCAGGATTGTTGTGGACTACGATAGCGAACTTCCCTTCCCCCACCGAGGCGATCAATTTTTTCAGATCCTTTGCCATTTTTACCGATGTGTTTTTCTCTATATATTGGACTATTGCCAGGGCAATAGACTTTAGCGGGAGTTTTGACGGGAGGACTACAAGATCGGCTCCTTCTGCTTCCAGCTCTTCTTTTTGCTGGTTATCATTTGCCCTTGTAACAACCTGAATATCTGGAGCTGTTTTCTTTATATAATTAATAGCACTTTTATTCGCTTTGATATCAGAACTCATGATAAAAACAGCCTTGAGGTATTTCAGGTCGAATTTACCAAAAATATCAGTATCCCCTATATCGCCCTGCAGCGCATTGAGGTTCTGCTCTTTTAATGTATCTACCTTTGTTGCATCCTTATCTATAAGAATGATATTCTTATCTCTTGTTTGGAGTTCATTGGCAAGAGCAAGGCCTATGCCACCGCTACCCAGTACTGCATAAGCTGCCTTTATGGGTTTAAGTTCAGATGATTTTTCCTCTATGGCAAAGCCTCCTTTATCCCTTATATTAGGTACTATGTATTTAAAATACATTGGCCATAGAAAACTATATATGTTATTATGATCATTATCATGATAACGAGCGGGCAGGCAAACTTTTTTAACTAACCCCCACTCCCACTCCCCGACCCGCTCGTTTAATTTTCACAAAACCTCAATAATCATCCCGACTATATGGTCATTTATGAAGCTTGACGGATCATACGGTGAAGGCGGAGGGCAGATATTAAGGACTGCTGTGGCGCTTTCTGCAGTAACAGGAGAACCTGTTGAAATTAATAATATCCGGAAGAATAGACCGAAACCAGGGCTTTCAGCTCAACATGTCAAAGGGGTGGAGAGCGCCGCTTCCCTTTGCGACGGGGAGGTCAGAGGATGTTCGCTTCATTCTATGGACATGACATTCATACCCGGAAAAATAAAAGGCGGTACATATAATATCGATATCGGCACAGCAGGAAGCATCACACTTATTCTCCAGTGCCTTATGCCGATAGCCATGCATTCCCCGGACACGGTCAGGCTGAAGATATCAGGCGGAACTGACGTTTCCTGGTCGCCTACAATAGATTACATACGCTTTGTCACCCTTTTCGCGCTTTCAAGGATAGGATACGACGGAAGCATCAACCTTGTTAGAAGGGGATATTATCCTCGCGGTGAAGGCTGTGTGGAAGCTGTTTTCGCCCCTGCAAAATTAAAACGGATGGAGTTTGAAACCAACACATGTTCTGTTATCCAGGGGATATCACACTCATCACGTCTTCCAGCGCATGTCGCGCAAAGACAGGCGGATTCTGCCCGGAAGCTCCTGCAGCAGGAGGGATTTGATACCAGTATAACAATTGAGACAAAAGATGAACCCTCAACGGGAAGCGGGCTGACACTCTGGTGCGGATATATGGGGGCAAGTGCACTTGGAAAACCAGGGTTTTCCGCTGAAAAGGTTGGAAATCTGGCTGCAGATGTGATACTTTCTGAATTAAAGTCACAAGCAGGAGTTGATGAATATCTTGCAGACCAGTTAATTCCTTATTTAGCGTTAGCAGGTGGCGGTTATTTTACGACAAGGATAATTTCTCTTCACACCAGGACCAACATTTGGGTCACTGAACAATTCCTGGATGTTAAATTCAACATACAGGAATTGAAAACCGGATTATTCCGCGTGTCAGCCCTGAGAAAAAGTTAATATTGGAACGTGATATCAATATGTTGGGAAAAAAACATTCATGAATAACACGCTTACGGACAATTACGGTCGGGTCATAAAAAGTCTGCGAATCTCGATAACGAAAAAGTGCAATTTGAAATGCATTTACTGCCATCAGGAAGGGGAAAACCAGGCGCCTGCACAGGAAATGACTCCTGAGACCATCGCAAGAATTGTCACGGCTGCATCTGTGTTCGGCGTGGATAAAGTGAAGTTCTCAGGAGGTGAGCCGCTCATGAGAGAGGATTTTGAGGAAATACTGGCCCGGCTTCCAGCGCTAAAAAACATATCAGCCACCACGAACGGGGTGCTGCTTTCACATCGCGCAGCATCACTTGCGGATAGCGGTCTTGACAGGGTTAACGTGAGCCTTCCTTCGATAAATAAGGAACATTATGGGGCCATTACAGGTTCTCCGAATATGCTCCCCAGAGTAATAGAAGGCATTGATGCGGCGATAGATGCGGGATTGACTCCGGTCAAACTCAATATGGTCCTTCTTAAAGGCATCAACCATAGCGAAATAGATGATGCCATCAATTTCACAGGCAGGTATGATGGCAGCGTGATACTCCAGCTTATCGAGCTTATGAATTTCAGGAACATCAGCAGGTTCATGGTAGATATCGACAGCGTGGAAAGAATGCTTGAATCAAGGGCATCACACGTGAATGAAAGAGAAATGCACAGGAGAAAAAAATATTTCATAGATGGGGTTGAGGTTGAACTTGTAAGACCTATTGACAACTCACGCTTTTGTGCAAGCTGCAATCGGTTGAGGGTTACTTCGAACGGGATGTTGAAACCATGCCTAATGAGAAATGATAACTTAATAGAAATTAAAGATGGAGCAATGCCTGAGGAAATTAAAGAGCTGCTCAGAAAGGCAGTCCTGAACAGGGAGCCCTTTTATAAGGGATGATTACTTACTGTTCTTCAATAAGATGGACAACCCATTCAGAAAGCGGTATGCATTGTTCAGGCGTACATTCAATGGCGCAGCCGGTGCATGGTGCGAACATATCTTTGACGAGCAACAACCTGAAATCTCTGGCCTTCTCTTTCTCCTTTATTTCGGCTAATCTAATGCGGTAAGTCCGTGTGCCCTTGGTCGATTCCTGTTCTCTGACTATTTTCCCTTCTTTTTCTAATTTATCAACGATCCGTGAGCATTTCCTGCGGTCAATTTCAGCTTTTTTCCATAGTTCGTTCTGCAGGATGCCTTTTTTTCTGGATTTTATTAATTTAAGGACTTTTTCTTCAATTTCCATTCTATTCCCCTACAGGGCACAGCAGAATAATATTATTTCCTCTTAAAACCACGGAACCAAGAGAACGTGCCTTAATACCATTTGCGATCTCAAAAGTATCAATAAGATGCAAATTCAGGTTATCATCAACACTTTCAAGCTTTCCTTCAAGTGTATTTTTATCGCCTTTCATTTCAACCTGTACGCGTGAACCAATTAAAGTCTGGACTTTTTTATTAGGAAACAAGATATGACCTCTATGTTCGTCCCCTTTTATATCCTTTAGTACTTCTATTTTTGCATGGATTTTGAAGTAAGATCGAAAATCATTTGAGGATTTTCAATTACCGTAATCCCTTCAAGCTCACGTAAAAGACTTACGTTCTTCGCATCAATGTCACGGACTTTGAGTTTGACCATCCCACCTCTTATCGCCCCATAACTGCACAGGCTCAAACAAATACCGCATCCGCTGCATTTTAGAAGGTCGATCTGATCCGTTATTGCATGTTCCGGGCATCTTTCCGCCGGTGGGCAGATTTCGCATTTCATGCAGATCTCCCTGTCAATGAAAAATGGCATTCTGGATTCTATCTCTCCTGCAATGTCTACGGGAACGATATATACAGGTACGTCACCCTTCGCTGCCTGCGCTACAGAATTTGTAATAAGTGTATCAGCTATCCCGCAGGCGATCTTGGCAGTAGAGTTTGAAGTTGCAGGAGATATTATAAGAGCATCATATCTTCCGAGAAGGAACCTTCCTGTTTTTGGGACGCTTGCTCCCTGCTCGCTCTCAAGAAAGATCTCTTCAAGGTATGAGCCGTCAGAGATAAATTTCAGGTCGTTCTCCAGGCCATACATCCTTATCACTTCTTCACCTGCCTTTGATACAAGCGTTGTAACTTTCAGATCAGGGATTGTTTTTTTGAGTTTTTTGAATACATTAAAACTTTCACGCAGGAAATGCCCGGCGCCTGTGATGCCCCATGCGAGTTTCATTCAGATCTCCTGTGGATAATTCTTTTTGCCATGCTTATCTCATGCATTATACGGGTTTTGCATTAATAAGTTAGCATCCAATTATTTGGTGGGTAATATAAAAATCTCACCGCAAAGTCGCCTATGAACCCCTCGTTCATAAATGAGCATGAAAAAAAACAACGAACTAAAATAAGGACTAATGACCTCTGGACTATTATTTAAAATGTTCACATAATTCATAACTCTTACCCTCCGATTTGGAAATCTTTCTTCAGATCAAGATATTCATTAACCAAGGAAACACTCAAATTTGTAATAAAAGCAATATCCTCTGGCTTGAAAATCTCTGAAATCCTCGTCACACGTTCATAATCATTGAT
>JAUSDC010000106.1 GCA_030650845.1 Candidatus Methanoperedens sp. | reverse complement strand
CCCACCTTTCCCACCTTAAATCATAATATTTCAGAATTTTAGTTCTGAATCGTATTGCTCGATGTTGTTTTTCTTTATTTTCCTCTGATTATTCTATCTATTTTTCACACCAATTACGGTCAATTTTTAATGGTTGAAATGTACACATTTACTTTAAGTGCAATTTGTTTTCAAATACAAAAATATAAATACTTTTACGACCAATATATAAACGATCTAAATGAAGCTTAATTGGTATCTCAAAAGGCACCATCATGACTACTACAGCCTTGTGGAGCCATACAGAAAAGATGGAAAAAATCAGCATAATAAACTGTACTATTTTGGAAGGTTGACTGGTGACGAAATGAAAATAATCAATTATGCTTTAGATATCTTGAAAAATTTCAAAATTGAAAAACCAAAATTGGAAGACCTCCTCTTTAAAGATCACTGGCGTTTTTTGGATGTAGCGTTTCTAAATTTTATCTGGGAACAATGGGGTATCTCAAACATATTCAGTCAATCAGATAATAAAAAAGTACAGACTTCAGAGACTGCAAAAATATTGACGATATATCGTTGCTTAGACCCAGGAAGTTATCTTTCTGCAGTAGAGTGGTACGAAAGAACTGCGTTAGACCACATATTACACATAAATGCTGAACAGATAAACAAATCAAGAATATTTCGCGAGCTTGATTGCATAGAGGACAAGAAGAAGGACATTGAAAATTATCTTTATTCGACTTTGAAAGAACGTGATGCAGACAGCCTGAGATTTGTTTTTTATGACCTCACAGATTCATATTTTGAAGGAAGTAATTGTGAGTTGGCAACCCCTGGAAGAACTAAAAGCAATGGTTTTCAGAAAAAGAGAGTAGTCCTATCACTTCTGGTAAATTCGAATGGTTATCCATTTGCATGGGACATATTGAAAGATTATACAGCAGATGTCAATACAATTAAAAACTTATCGACTCAATGGAAAATCCAGTTTGGGTTTGGGGATAATGAAATAATACTGGTTTTTGATAGGGGGATGGTTTCAGATGAAAATCTTAAACATCTCGAAGAGAAAAAATATATTTATGTAACTGCAATGGATAAAAATCAAATCCCTAACATAAAAAACGTCCGCATCGAACGTTTTGAGATACTGAATTCAGAGAATATGATAGAACAGATAGAAAAAATGCTGTTTGTAAAATACGATGACCAGACATACTATCAAAATCTAAAAATAGTAGATGGTAGACGCTATGTTCTTATATTCAATCCAGATATGTACGTTGATGAAAATAACTCTCGCGAAAAATTGATACTAAGAGCAAAAGCATATCTGGAAGAAGAAAGCCAAGCATTGTCCAATGCGGAAAAAAGCAGGAATAAATCCACAACAAGAAATAGAATCGACAAAGAACTGAAAACAATGAAAGCTGATAAATTCATTGAGTATGATCTTGAATCTTTAGTGATAAATAAAGAGGGAAAAGAGGTCAATAGCTTTCGAATTATCCCTAAAGAAACTGACGCCAATAAAGAAGCAATCAAACTAGCAAAAAGAACCGATGGGTTGTGGGTTATTGTTACTAACAATACTGGCAAAGAAAAGGAGGAAAAAAAACTTACAGAAGAGGATTTGATATCTGCTTACAGGGACAAAAACCAGATTGAGCAGGCATTTAAAGATGTGAAGTCGTTTATCAAGATACAACCTTTCAATGTTTGGGAACCAAAACATGTTAGAGCACATTATACAATATGTGTGCTTTCATATCTACTGAATATTACAGTTACAAATCGTTTGCGGGAGGCAAATATTGATATAAGAAGTTCACAA
>JAUSDC010000103.1 GCA_030650845.1 Candidatus Methanoperedens sp. | reverse complement strand
CCACGTTTAATTCTTGTTTTGGCCATGTAGTCTATATATAGACTACAAAGTATAAATAGTTATCGGTAGCTTTGATTGAAGTGGATAATGGTTTTTTTATAAAAGTGGGACTTTGTAGCCCATTAAAGTCGGAATCTCAGGTTATTATGGTTTATTATGGTTTTATAGTGATTATAAATAATTTTATATGAAAAAAATTATTTCATATTGCTTAATTTATTAATTATAGCGTCCAATATAGCATATTGCAATAAGTAATAGAATTATTATTCTAAAAAATTGCTGTTAATAGAATTTTTTTAAGAAAAATGATTTTATATAACAATCGCTTTACAATATTTCAATTATAGGATAGGCTAATTAGTGATGCTATGATCGGGATAGAAATGGAATGGATATTTGGTGCTCATGAATAACATGCTTATGGACCCTTATGGCCGTGTTATATCGAGTCTGCGCGTCTCCATAACGCAAAGATGTAATTTGAACTGTATTTATTGCCATGAAGAAGGGGAAGAAAGTAATCCTAAACGAGAGGTCTCTCTTGACACTATTGTTAAAACAGTAACGATGGCAACTGAATTTGGAGTTAAGAAAGTAAAATTCTCGGGGGGAGAGCCCTTGATGAGAAATGATTTTGAGGATATAATAAGAGCGCTACCGGATTTAAAAGATATATCAGCAACCACTAACGGGGTGTTACTTTCAAAGCGTGCCGCATCACTTGCACAAAGTGGTCTTGATCGCGTGAATATAAGTCTTCCTTCTCTAAATAAAGAAAATTATGGAAAAATAACAGGTTCTCCACATTCACTTTCCAAAGTGCTTGATGGAATTGATGCGGCAATAGATGCGGGATTGGCTCCAATTAAACTTAATATGGTGCTTTTAAAAGGTATCAACGAGTTTGAAATCGACGATGCCATTAATTTTGCAGATAGATATAATGGAAATGTGATATTGCAGCTGATCGAACTGATGAATTTCAAAAATGTAAGCCAGTATATGGTTGATATAGATAGTTTAGAAAAAACGCTTGAATCAAGAGCTACGTTTATTAAAGAACGCCAGATGCACCGGAGAAAAAAATATTTCATAGACGGAGTTGAAGTCGAGCTGGTCAGACCGATAGATAATTCCAGTTTTTGTGCAAACTGCAACAGACTGCGTTTAACTTCCACTGGAAAGTTGAAACCCTGTCTTATGAGAAATGATAACCTGATAGAGATCAAGGATGAAGCAACTCCTGATGAAATAAGAGAAATGATTAAAGACGCAGCTAAAATAAGAGAGCCATATTATAAAAATAACCTCAAACAGATTATGTGCAAAATATGAAATCACCAATATCACTTAAAGAAGCGCTTGAGAAAATAAACGAGTTAAAGAATAAATATTACTTCAGGCGGAAATCTGAACTGGTCGATCTTAATGACTCTGTAAGCAGAGAACTCAGTGAAACTATTTTTGCAGATTCAATGTCTCCTGAATTCGATATAGCTGCAATGGATGGGTTTGCTGTTCGTTGCGAGGATGCATATCCCCTGAAAATATCAGGCAGCGTATATGCGGGCGATTGCATGGTAAAGTTTAATGGCGGCGAAGCTATGGCAATAGCGACAGGTGCATTACTCCCGCAGGGCGCGGACGCTGTGCTAAAGATGGAAGATGCAAAGGTTAAAAAAGATGAACTTTTCGGTAAAAACTTAAAAAAATGGGAAAATGTGTTCCGTGCTGGCTCAGATTACAGGAAAGGGGATAAGATCTTTGAGAAAAATCACCGAATAATGCCCCAGAGCGCTGCGCTTTTATACAGCCTTGGTATCGAAAAAGTTCCCGTATTCAAAAAGATTAGAACAGGCATAATTTCCACAGGTACGGAGATCCATAACGGAATGATAAAAAATACCAATGCGGTGTTAATACAGGGTTTCATGAAGGAATTGGGCTGTGCATCTGAATTTATCGGTACAGTTCCCGATGACTACGATAAAACAAAGAACATGCTGCTACAAGCCTGTGAAAAATACGATGTTGTGTTTACAACGGGCGGCGTATCAGTAGGCGAGCGTGATTATGTTGCAGATATAATTGCCCAAACGGGTGAAATCATATTCCACCGGGTTGCAATACGGCCTGGTAAGCCGATCGCAGTGGGAATAATCAACGACACTCCCGTATTCAGTCTTCCGGGTAAGCCTACAGGTGCTTTTGCAGCCCTTGAAATGGTGGTAAGAAGTTATTTCACAAAAATACCCAGGGCAAGCTGCAAACTAACGATAAACGAGGATGTATTGCTCCAGGAAGAAGGTTTTAGTTACATACTGTTCGTAAAAATTGCACAAAACATGGCAAACACGATGGGGTATAAAAATTCGGGTATGAAACTGTTTGAGAAAGAGTATGAGACTGCGATCATCTCAGCATCCCCACGGTCTACCATCGTGGATGGATATGTTATCACAGATAAGGATATGAAAAAAGACCAGGTTGTAGAAGTTCATCTTTTCAACTAGGAAAATCAAATATTAAACAGGAGAAACATGGATAAGAAAATTGTAAATCTTGCAATAGACCTTCACGGCCATCTGGCGCCTGGTATTGCTCTTGGATTAAGAATGAGCGAACTTGCACTTTCGCGGTTGAACACAAAAAAGGGGGATAAGTATCTTATCGGGATATCCGAAACAGCACGATGCCTTGCAGATGCCATGCAGGCTGCGACCGGCTGCACCCTTGGACATGGGAGCGCTTTTGTTGAAGATTATGGAAAGCTTGCTCTCACTCTTGGAGATGTCAGGACAAAAAAAGGTGTGCGCGTTGCACTTAAGGATGAAGCAAATAAACATTCAACGCTGATGAGTAAATGGATGATGCGGCTTGGTAAGCTCTCCCATGAAGAGGAAGAGGAACTTGGCATGCAATTACTGGATATGGAAGAAAAACATTTTCTTATCCAGGATGTTGAAACAAATAGAGGCCAAAATTTCGAGAAATCCGGGATAGTGCCATGCAAAAAATGCGGCGAGCTGATCCCTGAAAGCCTGACTGAAAGAAAAGGGCCGGAAATTTTTTGTAAATCCTGCGCAGGGTCAGCATACTATAGAGTAAAACCTTAAGATTAATAACAAATAGAGTTAATCAAATGCATGTATTGCAGACTTTTTTAAAGAAACTCTAATAGTTTTTCCTTTTTCGAGATTAAGCCTTTCAAAAGCATGCGCTGGTATTTCGATTTCAAGATTAAATACTCCTTCGAAAAAAAGTAAATACGACATACCTTTGGGAATTATTTCAATAATTTTCCCGGAAAAAAGGTTCTCAGATACAGCTTTTCCAAGGGGTTTGTCTTCACGCAGAACCATTACCTGGTCAGGCCGTATGCACCATGTAATTTCGTCCCCCATTTCAAAACCAGAAATTTTCGGAGCGACTATTTTTTCATGACTTTGAATTAGAACTTCTTCTTCCCCTATATCGAGAACTATTCCTTTGAAAATATTATTTATACCAGCAAGTATTGCCACACCTCTGTTTTTTGGCTTATTAAAAACCTCTTTTGGCAGTCCTATTTGTTCAACCCTGCCATAACTGTAAACGATAAGAGTATCTGCCATAGTGTATGCTTCAATAGGATCATGGGTAATTAGCAGCATAGGAATCCCATACTTGCTCTGTATCTTTTTCAGGTCAAGCCTGAGCCTCATCCTCATAGCATGGTCAAGCGCAGAAAAGGGTTCGTCCAGCAGCATTATATCGGGCTTAATTATAAGTGCCCTTGCGAGTGCAACTCGCTGCTGTTGTCCACCTGAAAGCTGATTTGGATAACGTTTCTCAAGTCCTTCCATTTCAAAGAAAGAAAGCATCTCCTTTAAAGCTTCATGTTTCTTAAGGCCGAAGCTTATATTTTCCTCAACTGTGAGATGAGGGAATAAGGCATAGTTCTGGAAGACATATCCAACCCTTCTTTTCTGTGGGCACAGATTGATATTTCTCTGTGAATCGAAATATGTATTACCATTTACTGCAATTCTTCCTTTATCAGGCTTAACAAGACCAGCAATGGCATGCAAGGTCAAGGTTTTTCCGGCTCCTGAGGGACCAAAAAGAACAGCAAGCTCATTATTAGATGAAAAACATGCCTTCAGCACGAACTGCGATTTTTTAGCATGCAAAAAGGTTTTCTCAATATCCACTATGATCCCCGTATTACCACCTTCCCTGAATAAGACGGTTCGTCAGATACAGAATGAGAATACAAACAAAGGTAAGAATAAGAACAAGTTGGTTTGCAGTCCCAAACTCGCCAGCGGAAACTGCATCGTATATGGCAATTGGCATTGTATTTGTCTTGCCTGGAATATTGCCAGCGATCATCAATGTTGCGCCAAACTCGCCAGTTGCTCTTGCAAAACTCAAGACAACACCAGCAAGAATTCCTTTTTTCGAAAGTGGAAGCGTCACGAGCTGCAGGGTTTTCCATTCAGATTTTCCCAGCGTGAAGGCGACTTTTTCAAGCTCGATATCGACGGACTCTATCGCAGCTCTGGCTATCTTGATCATAAAAGGCATTGATACAATTACAGAGGCAAGAACGGCAGCCTGCCATGTAAATGCTATACTCCAGCCAGTAAAAGAATAGATGTATTTGCCGATTATTCCTGTTTTTCCAAAAAGCACTATTAGATAATAGCCTGTCACAGTTGGAGGAAGCACGAGAGGGAGAAGTATCAGGGTATCCAGGAAATTTTTACCCGGGAAGTCTCTTCTTGCCATGAGATAGGCTATCGCAGTGCCAACAACTGCAACGAATAAAGTTGCGATTATTGAAACCTTTATTGTTAAGTAGAGGGGAAATAAATCCATATCATCCTGTAAACTCTCCAGGAAGGAGGAAACCGTATTTATTCATAATTGGCCTGCCATTAGTATTAACATATGCTATGAACTCTCTTGCAGCTTTTTCTTTTTTTGTGGAACTGAGTATCCCTAAAGCCTGATTCAAAGGCCTATGCATTTTGTCATCGACCAAGACATAGTTAATTTCAGGCACGCTGGCTACCGAAAGTGCAACTATTCCGGCATCGACTTCACCTCTTTGAATGTATATTAATGTCTGTCTGACGTTCTCTCCATATACAAGCCTGGGTTGGATATCTTCCCATACCCCAGCGCTCTGTAACGCCTGTTTTGCTGCTATACCATAAGGTGCATGCTCTGGATTTGCAATAGCTATCTTCTTGATCATGGGATCTCGAAGTTCTGAAAGATTGTCTATCTTCAAGCCCGAGTTCCTGTTTAATGCCAGCACGATCCTTCCCTGAGCATAGAGTTGCACAGAATCATTTATTATCAATCCTTTTTCGTTCAGTCGCTCTATATATGCTATGTCGGCGGCTGCAAAAATGTCAAAAGGTGCACCACCTTCAATTTGTGTGGCCAAAATCCCGGTTGAGCCAAAAGAAAAAACTACTTTGTTCCCGGTCTCGTTTTCAAACATTTTACCTATCTCTGTGAATGGATTATAAAGGTCTGCTGCTGCAGCTACTGTGATTTCCGAAGGCTCATTTTCTTTTGATTGTTCAGTTAAACAACCTGATACTATTAATGTTATTAATAAAATTGGTAGTAAGTTATTAATATTCATAGTTTCCTCCCGCCTTAATAGGAAATCTATTTGGCGAATTAATAGTATTTATATTATCTCGTAAAAATGAGAAAAAATGGAAAACAGTATCGAACTTATATAACCGAAACAAACTCCAACAGCAGGAGTTCGTATCAGTTCGTACGAGTTAGTTGTTAATTTTTTATCTTAGACTTTTTCGAGTTTCACTTTCGTATCATAGAATACTGCGCTTCCGCCTGCCATGTCCGAGAGACATGTATTTTTCAGGTATGGATCGAGAAGCATGGCGGCATTGGCATGAATACCCCTGCCCCTTCGCTCATCGCCTTTTATGACATTCCCATCAATTTCTATGTCCCTTGAGCCGCTCGCCCAGTTGCCAAAACCAAGTACGAACGTCACAACACCAGGTGAGATGGTCTGTGTAACCTTTAACTTCCCGACCATATTCTTCTTTCCAGCGGCCTGTAAATCCCAAACTCCATCAATATTTGTGGGAGATGATACTTTCACGGTATCACCATCATTAAGTCCGAGTCTTCGGGCGTCCTGCTCACTTATCAGGATAGCATTCTCAGGCAAAAGCGCAAGCATCCAGTAATCAACATTCGTCCTTGACTTGGTCTGGGTGATATCCCTCTGCGTGATCAGCTGGAGATCATATTCAGGACCGAATACGAGCGCATTGCCCTGGGAATCTGCAATTGGCATATATGAGGGAAGTCCATTAAATGCCTTACCTGTTATTGCATTCTTTGTCGTTGCTGTTTTTTCCTGGTACATATTTATCAGGTTCTGGCTTGATTTATTATAAGTATTTTTCATCCAGCCCTCGACCTTGCCTTTCCTGCCAGTATCGAAGTCTTCAAAGGCTCCTCCGCGGTTTAACACATAAACCACCTTCTTCCAGTCATTGCCAGCTATTCTTTGCCATCTATCGATATCAAAAACCGTCTTTGGAAGATGTCTTCTCGCCTTTGTAAACAGCTCAACTTCGTTATCTGAAGCATCAGGCGCTTTCGCACTCAATGCAACATTGGCTATCTGCCTGATATAAAAATCGTCCTGGTGTTTCAAGTCAACTCCGGTCTCAAATCCATCTTTGCCGAATCCGGGAAGGTTAGCCTTTTCTGCTATCCCATGAAGCATCGCTTCAAGACTGATAGGCATCTCTTCACCATACACTTTCACAGTGTCAACAAGCGGTGGAGCCACAGGATTTCTCACTGGCTGCACTTTGTATATGATACTCGGATGCGAACCCGGGAACTCCCAGCGCTCAAGATAGGTGACATCAGGGAAAATATAGTCTGCATACATCGAGGTTACACCCACTGTAATATCATTGTAGATAAACAGGGGAATCTTGTTCACATCAGAGAGTATGTCAGTGTTTGTCTGTCCTCCTGGCAAAGAATATGTGGGAGCGCCCATATAATTGATAAGTATCTTGATGGGATATGGATACGCATCTCCCGCACTTGGTATTATCTCCTGGTAAACGTCACTGCTCAAATAATACCATGGACGCTTTGCAGGGTAATTATTAAAGATAGAGGTATTTTCATATTTGATACCATATCTTATGCTGTTTATCCCGAAAGCTGTGATCTTGCCAGGATGCTTTGCAATGTCATAGGCTCCGCTTGTTGTGCTGTAAGTGGAAAGCTGCGAAGAGCCCCCAAGCCAGCTATTGTTCCCAAGCATTGTGTTAAGGAGCATCCATGAGCCAACATTATAGAAACCATTGGTGTGCTGGCTAACGCCCCTGTGGATATCCACGACCGATTTCTTGCCATGTGAGGTGAATTCAGAGGCTACTGCCACAAGATCTTCTTCATTGGCACCGCAGCCTTGCGCCCAATCATTGATGCTCTTTTTATCAGCTTCCTCTTTCACAAGCTGCATGGCGCTTTTAACTTCTATGTCTTTGCCATCTTTGTCTTTGAGCACCGTGGAAACAAAAAGATCTCCAATGACAGCATTATCCTCATCGTATGGGTTAAATGCAACTGTCTTTCCGTCTACAATCGCGATGAGTGGATCCATCTCAACTTCCTCTTCTTTGTCCCCGATCTTTTCTTTCTTTTTTATCGCAGCCAGGCCAAGGTCAGACCCGTATAACCACTTGCCCGGTTTTCCATCCTTTATGACGACAAGCCATGAGGAGTTAGAAAATGTTGGTTCACTGCTGTCCGCTGCTGCTTTCTTATTGGAGTTTCGCAGATACGTCTCATCGTATTTTTTATTTTCAATGATCCACCTTAGCATCCCCCAGGCAAATGAGGCGTCAGTCCCTGGTTTTGTGGGTATCCATTTCCATGCCTTGGAGGCTTCTTTTGTAAATCTCGGGTTCAATGTTACGAATTTAAGCCTGCCAGTGTTTAATCCATCCATCACCTTCATTGCCCTGTTGGTTGGACCATAGTTCCCTTCAAAAAGCGAAGTTCCCACAAAGATGATGAACTCTGAGTTTGCTTCATCTCCCTGGAAATAGAATTTGTCCCCACCTGTCCATTTGTATTTCTTCTCTTTTGCATCATAGAGATATTGTTCGCTCATGGCTTTGCCTGTAAAATACAATGAGCCCTGACAAACAGTGGTATGGCCGTGCGCATTCACTGTGCCGCACGCGGTAGTAAATCTTTTAATAAGGTCGCTTCTGCCTCCCTTTAACCGTCCCCACATGAAGACGATCTGGTTGTTCTTTGGGCCAAGGTCTGGATGTTCAGGATCGATGAGTTTGTCAATATCTGATTTGAATTTCTCCTTGAACGCCTGGATCAATTCTTTCTTTTTGTCCGCATCCTTTTCAAGCCAGATCATATCGATTTCTGAAGACATTTCTTTGGAGACTTTGGGATCACGAAGTGCGATTACGTCTTTAAAGCCCTCTACATATCGGTTCTCCTCTCCGGGGACGTTGCTGAAAAGATTACCTCCATTGACGACCTCATTTATTGCCTGGTCAAAGTCTATGGTTGTCCATTTGTTCTCTCCTCGTTTTCCTGCTCTCTTTAAGACTTTTGTGATCCTGTATGGGTCGTAGTATGTCTGGATTCCGGCCTGTCCCTTGGGGCAAAGACCAGCATCTATGGTCGCTGTCTGTTCAAGAGGTGTAGAATATTTCAAATGAGGGTAAAGGTTCCACGGAGAATACGGGTTCCCATCGATCTTTGCGATATGCCCGTCCAGTACTTTTACTTTTATCGGGCAGCCTGTATTGCACTGCTGGCAGCTTGAATACAATATATTTTCAGGTTTTGATAGCTCATATGCAAAACGCTGTGGGTCTGCTCTTGCAAGCTGCATGAGTAATTCATTATGGCCGGCAAGTAGTGAACTGCCCAGTATTGCGCTTCCTGCTATTGCTGTTGATCTTATGAAATCTCTTCTTGTGATCTGCATTTAAATCGCCTCTTTAAATAATGATATAATTGATTTTCGTTCTATTAGCGCCCTGTTCAAGATGATGATCAGGATCGCTGCCAGGGCAAGTGTAAATACGAACTCTAACCATTCCATTGTGCTGGGAAAATAACTAAAACTCAGTCGCGCATGCACAAACGCGTTCTCAAGTCCTGCAAGTTCCGGGACTGCAAGGCCTGGAAATACAATATTCAGCTTCGTACTTAATGATGATATCGCCACCATTCCCGATGCCAGGGCCAAAGCCCATATTTCTGTTTTCTTCAATATGAGCAGTAATGCAGGTATAAGGATAGTTCCCATAAGGAAAAATCCCCAGAATACCCAGGCAAAAGGCCCAAAAAGAAGGAGATTTACACTGGCTATATCTGAAGGGATCTTGGAGTAATATATGGACAAAATGTCTGAAAATTCGAGCAAGCCATATATTGCTATCAACACAAGTATCGAATTGCGAAGGGTCCTGACATTATTTCTTAGTTCCTCAGGTTGCAGGATATATGCCACAAAGGTAACACAGGCGATCCCTGAAAGCAGAGCTGACGTGAGGAACATTATTGGCAATATCCCTGCATTCCAGTAAGGTCTTGCGCCCACTACTCCATATAACGCCCCGCCTCCGATCTCGAATGCTATTGCCACGATAATTCCTGCGACAGCGAGTTTTTTAACATCCTTTCTATCATCTGAGGTTTGCCAGAGCATTAAAATGAGGATTATCAAATACAGTGGATATAGTATGAACATCCAGCTCATTACAGAACTGAGGTTGAGGTGAATTGCAGATATGAATACCCTGAAAGGATGACCTATGTCCAAAAATACCAGGATCATGCCCGGTATTGCAGTGGATAGGGAGGTTATGAGTCCGAGTCTTCTTATTTTTTCAAGGCTTTTTATTTCAAATAGATAAGCAAATGCTGCCAGGAGGAACGAGCCTGCCGATATTCCCATAAGGTATGCGTATCCAGCAACTCCTAATCCCCATGGAATATAACTGCCGATGTTCGCATCAAGGTTTCCTGAGGTCAGTTTGATGATTATTCCATAAGCTCCGATCACGAGAGCAATTATCGCGGCCCAGAATATTGATTTTTCTAATTTCATTCTTTTTCCCCCCTATAAAAGATAGTAAACCTGCGGATCTGTTCCTTTTTCTTCCTTGAGTCTCATTATCCGGGAACTTGCGATCAATTTGCTAACTGTGCTGTCCGGATCATTCCTGTCTCCAAAATAATTCACCCGCGCTATGCACGTTGTGACACATGCAGGCAGCATCCCAACATTTAGCCTGTGGGTGCAGTAGTGGCATTTCCTTGCATTTCCGATCGGGGATTTCCCGTCCTTTCTTTCCCACTTTTTGTCATATTCAAAATTGGTTATTTGTTCATATACCTGTATAGATGGTGTTTTCGATGTGTAATATTCACCGAAGTCAGACGTCCTGGCACTGTACGGGCATGCGACAATGCAATACCGGCAGCCTATGCACCTGTCATAATCAATTACAACAATTCCATCTTCACCTTTCCTGGTTGCGTTTACAGGACACACAGGAACACAGGGCGGGGAGTCGCATTGCATGCATGGCCTTGGAGTAAATCGCCTTCCTACATTCGGATACTTACCGAACTCCTCTTCAAGTACGGGGCGGTACACAACCCCTGGCGGGAGCCTATTTTCAGATACGCATGCTATTGTGCATGCATGGCATCCAACGCATTTCTTAAGATCAATGACCATAATCCAGTGTCTTTCATTCACAGGCTTTTCAAGGGCTCTTTTGAGTTCCCTTTGCATAGAATTCAGAATATCTTCGCTCATTTTATATCTCCGAATTTTCTTTTATTTCTTTTTCGGATTCAATTCTTGCTTTCTTGAATTCTCCAATTGATTTTCCCATTGAGCGGGCAAGCTCGGGAAGCTTACTCGCACCAAAAAGCAGCAAAACTAATGCTAAAATTATTATTAATTCCTGTGTTCCTATCATAATACTCCTGGATTTAACTGATAAATACTATTCCATCCACCTGTTTTTTGCAGAATAATGCGAGAGTTTGCCGGACTTCAAATCTGCATTATGGTAATTATAATTAATGACAATAGTATATAAATTTTATTCAATTGAATAATTCATTGTTGAAAAAAAGTTTCATATTTGAAAGCATTAAGTACCCGATGAAACCGTTGTACAATTCACTATTAAATAATGTTTTTATCTATATTTGGCTGGATATAACAGCCTAAAAAGTTCGAAGCTACTCTTTCTATCCTGTAATATTTGTATTTTGATTGATTATACGAACTGACAACACGATATTTTTTCATTATGGAAAGGTTGTGAGATACAAGGTTCTGTTTCTCTCCTAAAATCGAGACAATCTCACATACGCAAAGATCCCCATTATTTAACAAAAGAGCGATCTTAACCCTTAAAGGATGACTGAAAACCTTACAAAAATTGCTAATTTCAATTACTGTGTCGTTTGATACATTGCTTGATTCGTTTTCAAGCTTTTCTATCCAATCCTTCTTGATATTTTTATCTTTCGGGCAGCATTTTATAGAATGATGTATGGTTTATTATCGTATCAATTTTTCTTGATATTAAAGGTGCAGGTTTATCCATATTAACTGACAAATTTAACGTGTAAAGACATTGAAACCCAGGCTCATATCAGCTTTCAGCAATGAATATAGAAAATGTTCGTCGAACGCATAGAACAGGTGCTTCCATGCCTCTCATATCCATGGAAACTTCGGATAATTGCCTATCTTAATAGCCCACCTGATCTTAAAGAGATTGCAGAGGCGCTGAATGCACGCTACTCCGAGAGTTTGGGGGTGGTACTGGTGCGTCTTGGAAGGCGGGAAGTTAATTTTTTCGCAAGCGGAAAAGTTACTATCAGGGAAGTGAATGATATCGATGAGGGAAAGAAACTTGTCAATTCCATACTTGCCATGGTAGCTCAAAAGCAACTACTTAAAGAACAATAAAGTATGGAAGTCATCTCATATCAACTTTTCTTGATATTCAAGTAGTATATTTATTTCAATTATAATAGTTAAGAATTAAAGAAAATTTGTCTTTATATAAAATTGACTGGAGATATTTTCAATGAACGAAATAACAGGTTGCGTTGGAGGAACAAATAAAGGCAGTCTTGGCGTAATAAGCAAATACCTGACCCTCTGGATCCTTCTTGCCATGGCTGGCGGGATAATCCTTGGGGCTGTTTATCCACAGGTAGCCACAATTCTTGACGCTGTCAAGATCGAACAGGTTTCACTTCCTATTGCGATAGGTCTTATCTGGATGATGTACCCACCCCTTGCAGGTGTGAAATATGAGGAACTCTACAAAATGAAGCATCAGGGGAAAGCCCTGAGTGCTTCCATTGTCCAGAACTGGATTATCGGTCCTGTTCTCATGTTCGCGCTTGCCTGGATATTTCTTCCTGACCTTCCAGAGTACAGGATAGGTTTGATCCTGATCGGTCTTGCGCGATGCATCGCCATGGTTCTTGTCTGGAACCAGCTTGCAGGCGGGGATAATGAACTGTGCGCAGTTCTTGTGGCTGTGAACTCAATCTTTCAGGTAGCGCTGTATTCGTTTCTCGCCTATGTATTCATAACAGTATTATCAGCATGGATAGGCGGCGCAGGAGCAGGCGCTGTTGTGGACATTTCCATATGGGAAGTCGCAAAAGCAGTATTCATCTATCTGGGAATTCCCTTTATAGCAGGCATAATAACACGGTCTGTTCTTGTAAAAAAGAGGGGAAAGGACTGGTATGATAATGTATTTATGAAAAAGCTTGGTCCCACCGCTTTGATTGGACTGCTCTTTACCATTATCGTCATGTTCTCCTTAAAGGGAGAGTTCATTGTAAAACTCCCAATGGATGTATTCAGGATTGCAGTTCCACTGCTTGTCTATTTCATTATAATGTTTGGAATCTCTTTTATCATGTCGTACAGGTTGGGGTTTTCTTATGACCAATCCACAACCCTTGCATTCACCGCAGCAAGCAACAATTTTGAACTCGCAATAGCGGTGGCTGTTGCAGTGTTCGGAATAGACTCAGGTGTTGCCTTTGCAGCTGTAGTAGGACCGCTTATAGAAGTGCCTGTTATGCTGGGACTGGTACACGTGGCAAGAAGAGTAAGTGTCATTTGGTTTGATCAAAATGGTCTTCCGATAAACAGAAAAATTACTGCTTCTGTTACAGGAAATCTGAATAAAATGGAGGAATAAGATTTGTCATGGTTCAACGAGAAAACAACGGATGTTGCAAAAGCATTCTCTGAGTTAAGAATTTCGGTATATAAAGAAGGTGCACTTGAACTGCGCACAAAAGAACTCATCTCTATAGCGGCTTCAGTGCTTATGAGGTGCGAGCGGTGTACGGAAATCCATGCCCAGCGCGCAAAAAAACTTGGTGCAACTGATGAGATGATAGCTGAAGCTGTAGCATGTGCCATGTTTGTTGCTGCAGGTTCTCAGTTATCATGGAGCGATGTATATGAAAAGATCATGGAGAAAAAGGAATAGATGACGAAATTAAATCTGGTTATATACGAAGGTGCGATGTGCTGTTCCACGGGCGTTTGTGGGCCGGAACCGAACAAGGAACTGATAGAGCTTAATGAGGCATTAAAAAGATTGCAAAAAGAATTCAAAGAATTGAATGCAGTAAGGGCAAGTATGTCTTTCAACCTGAGCATGTTCCTTGAGAATAATGCGATTTCTCAACTGCTAAAAGAAAATGGACCAGGCGTACTCCCCATTACCACTATTAACGGTAAGATAATCGCCAGAAAAAATTATCTGACATATGCTGAACTGAAAAAAGAGATCGAAAATACCATAGCAATTTGATATTGATGGATAATAAAGCGATTAACCGATTAATAGAACCGAAACGAAAAGGAGAAACAAAATTCATATTTTTCAGTGGGAAGGGAGGAGTCGGTAAGAGTACGATGAGCTGCGCCACCGCTGTGTGGCTTGCGAAAAATGGTTATAAAACATTGCTCGTTACCACAGACCCCGCTCCAAATCTTTCGGATATATTTGATCAACAGATAGGACATAAAATCACTGCAATTAACAATGTTGAAAACCTGTTTTCAATCGAGATAAACCCAGATACTGCATCCGAAGAGTATAAAGAAAGAATCATTGCCCCCATGAGAGAACTCCTGGATGAAAAGAATATACAGGTAATAAAAGAGCAACTGAACAGCCCCTGCGTTGAGGAAGTTGCGGCATTTGACAAATTCATAGAATTTATGGATGATCCCCAGTATAACGTTGTTATATACGATACTGCACCAACCGGACATACAATAAGACTTTTAGAACTTCCAAGGGGTTGGAGTTCAACATTAGAAATAAGCACCTCAACCTGCATAGGACCCGGCGCATCTTTGCAAAGTGCTAAATCCAAATATGTAAAAGCGATCTCGTATCTTCAGGACGATACTAAAACTTCCTTCATCTTTGTTCTAAATCCAGAAAACTCTTCGCTTCTTGAAACTAAGAGAAGTTCTGACGAACTATCCAATTTAGGAATTAAAATAAATCTCCTGATAATCAATGGAATACTGCCAGAAGAGGTATGTACGGATGAATTTTTCAAAAAGAAGAAAGAGGATGAGCAAAAAATAGTAAAGAAAATCAATGAAGAATTTCTCTGCATGCAAAAATTATTTTATCCGCTTAGAGATACTGAAGTTTCCGGTTTAGAATCTCTAAAAGTAGTTGGGGACTTTTTGTATGAAGGAAAAAGAGAGGATGCTAAAGTAGAATTGTCAAATGGAAAAATACAAGAGACCTCTCAGGTGAAAACCAATCAAAAAGAACTGTATGATCTACTCACTCCTTTGAATGGAACCAGATGTATATTTTTTACAGGCAAAGGTGGTGTCGGTAAAAGTACGATCGCCTGCACAACTTCTCTATACCTGGCAGAAAAGGGCTTTCGAACATTAATACTCACGACAGATCCAGCATCTCACCTGCATGATATTTTCGGTCAGAAGATTGATCACAAACCGACAAAGATCAAGGGTGTAGATAATTTATTTGCTGCAAGAATAGATCAGAAGAAAGCTCTGGAAGAATATAAAGAGCGGATTATGGAGGTAGTAAAGGATAAAGATAAAGATACAAGGAGATCAGTGGAAGAAGACCTGAACTCTCCCTGTGCCGAAGAGATGGCAGCGTTTGAGAAATTTATTAATTATTTTGAATTAAAAAGTTATGACATAATAATTTTTGACACAGCGCCCACAGGACACACCCTGCGATTATTAGAACTTCCCTCAGACTGGAAAGGATTTATCGATATAGGGGATTTAACAAAAAAAACTTCTGAAGAAACAAAGAATAAGTATGCTAATGTCATAGAAACAATGAGGAGCAAGGAAAAAAGCACATTCATTTTTGTGATGTACCCTGAATACACACCTATAATTGAAGCGTGGAGAGCATCTGAAGAATTAAAAAAGCAGGTTGGCATTGAAACCGTTCTGGTTGCGGTTAATTACTTACTTCCGCAGGATTATGGAAAAAATAGATTTTTTAATAATAGAAGAAAACAGCAAGAGAGGTACTTAATTGAAATAAAACAGAGATTCAAAACCCCAATGCTCACGCTCCCTCTTCTTGAACATGAGCCTAAAGGTCTGGACAAACTCAGGGAGCTTGGAAGAAAGATCTTTGGTGGCTGATATGATGGGGGATGTATATGAAAGCATTTTTATTGCTTAGAAAAAAAAATATAATTGCTAATTTTGCAAGATATTTGTAATCACATCTACTATAAAGGAAAAAATATTTTATTGTATATTTTTATGATTTTCCGAGTATTCATTCAATAAGATACTGTATATTAAAAAGATTCTTCCTACGTTGAAAAACTGTTTGGTTTAAATTATGCGACTCGTCTGCGGGCAAACCTCGGCATCCGGGTCATAACATTGCAGGCCATGTTGTTCTCAGAATAGTCCTGCGTGAATGCATAAGGAATCAGAGCGTAGGACAGGGCTGCATACCCATGAGCAGAAGTGATCGAGAACCTCCGCTGCTTGCCCGTAGAGGTCGAGACTTCTTCAGCCTCAGCCTGCGATACCTCAAATATGAAAACGTCCGTTCTGGCAGCCTGCTCCAGAAAGTAATATATTCCCAGATTCCGCCTGTTTATGATCGCTTCAGTGTTCTCGCACATCGCTGTATGATTGATGCTGACATGATACTGCCAGTCATCCTCTTGAAGCGGAAGACCATTTATCTCCTTGATCGTATTCCAGATCGGGATATTTGAACCTGAATTCGTGAAAGCGCTCCACACCCTGCCGGGATAGTACCTCATCAATATCTGGTTCTTGGTCTTGCCGTACCCGGCATCGCATATTATCCATTTCGGGTTTTCCCGCGAGACTATCAGTTTCAGCTTCTCGACATGCTTCATGGTATCAATGTCATCAAAAACTCCGGTGTCTATGACATAGAATTTGTTCTTCGTAGTCCTTCCCACCAGAACCCAGCGAGTCTCATCGCCCCAGTCAACGCCAATCACCTTTTCCTCGAACACTGAGCTGCTAAGTTCCTCCGGGCTTCTCACGAGTATCTGCAGCAATGTTTCCGTGGTAACTGGCTTTGATCCGCCTGCTGCAAAGAACTGTGCAAGAACCTCATTGGCGAACATCCTTGGGGTCATGTTCTTGCGTTTATACTCAAGCTGCTCAGGAGTAACAAAGCTCGAAAATTCTTGAGTGATATGATACCCGCTTATC
>JAUSDC010000100.1 GCA_030650845.1 Candidatus Methanoperedens sp. | reverse complement strand
AAATACACAGTGGTGCGATCAAAGCAACCGAGATTCCTACCCGGATTTCCAGAAAAACCCGTGTGATAGATTTCTGTGTCGGAGCAATAGGTGCTCTAAGTAATAGATTGGACGAGATCAAAGAGGAAAGAAAGTATCAGGAAAGTAAGAATGCGCTGGTAATCGTGAAAGAAGATATTGTTGTAGAACAAATGAATAAAATGTACCCTGGATCAGTATCAATTAATAACAAAACAACATATCATCCATCAGAAGATTTTCAGAATGGTGTACAATTTGGACAAAAAATGGAAATTCATAAATCTATAGCACATGGTTAAAAAAACATATTACGAAATATTAGAAGTCGATAAAAAAGCATCCCAGGAAGAAATAAAGTCCGCTTACCGCAGACTGGTCATGCTATATCATCCCGACAAAAACAAATCACCAGAAGCCGAAGAAATGTTTAAAGGGATCGCAGAGGCTTATTCAGTATTATCAGACCCAGGCAAACGGAAACAATATGACCTAGACAATGAACCAAGAAATGTTCTGCTAAGAAAGAAATACGAAAAGATGTGGCAAATAATCCGAGAGCATGAACGAAGAGAAGCCAGAACAAACCAGATGCTATGGGAATTCCAGGAACAAGAACGTATCAAATATAAAGAAAGAGAAAAAGAAGCTATGAATATTATGTATGTGTGAATATATTTTATGAATTACCAACAATGCCATCCATAGACACTGATGTGCAAAATAATACAGCTACATCGGCTAAATGAGTAATATCTAATAATACTCCCCAATAGTCCTCTGGAACGGGTCTTCCACAGCATTGGTCAGCACCTTGAAGTTGTTTTTTATTCTCGTCATCAAGTTAGCCCTGAATTCCACATCTGGATATAAATATTCAGGATTTTTGACAACCTTCATCCTGCTCAGATCGAACAGTCCGATATATTTCAATTCCAGTGTGCTCTTGGAGAATTTATTGGCTGCAAGATAGAAATATTCGCATGTACCCCTGTATGTTTCCAGATATTCCATCGCCATCTTCGGATGTACACGCTTATCCCATTCCTTGATTTCGATTCCTACAATATAGAACCGCTCAGACTGCTTATAGACCGCAATTATATCAGCAAGATTGCAGACGCTTTCCCGGCAAAGGTATGGTTTCAGATGCATCTCAGATGTTTGGAATACAGGGTTCCCGTGGTTGGTAATAGCATCGACAATCTTATTTGAGTTAATTGTCGTTCCGAAGCTGGAGAAGTGCATCAGATATCTCATGGAGTTTTATAGGATAAGATTGACGTAAGAGGGAAGTGAAAGTGAAGGAAAGATGGCAGGATATACAGAATATGATAAAATAGCAGAGATGGCAGGAATACCATCTGCCATATCTGAAGAGATCAATCGATTCATGGATGATACGAATCCTCCAAAAGATTTTGAAGATCACAATAATGAAAATAAGATATTCGTATGTGGGCACTTGAATGTATCAATCAGGACTATGATGGGAAGTGAAAAGTTACGGGGCAGGGGAAAAAATGAATGGGTGCAAAAAGAGGACCTGAAATGGCTGCTAGCAACGCGGAAAGAATATATCATGTGCTACTATCTGCATCTTGCTGTCGATAATATTTGTGAGAATAAGGATCGGATAAAGGGCAGTAAGGAGACTGTTGACAATTGCGTAAATAGCTGGGGCAAAAACCGTGCTGTCGTTGTCCAGGGAACAGAACCCTATCTGAGAGATGTATTGGAATTCTTGAGAAGTAATATCGAGAATATCAGACAGATTATTTTTCATAATTCTGATAGCCGATGAATACTTTAAACCAGCTCATAACAAAAAACGAATACTTTCACTCCACACATGGCTTTTTCATAAATACTCTCAGAGTTATTTCTGATTGAGGTGAACTAATATGGATTTATTCTGGAGCGGTCTTGCGCAGCGAGCAACCGAACATACATGGAATGAAAGAAGAAGCAAGAACAATCCAGATGCTATGGGAATTCCAGGAACAAGAACATAACAAATATAAAGAAAGATAAAAAGAAGCTATTAATATTATGTATGTACGATTATAAAAATCATTCAAAGACGCGACCAGCGTCATGACCCGCGCCTCACTGCCCCGATTATGGAATATTGTGATAAAAAATATTATTTCCTTAATACGGGTCTTTGCATTATGTACAGGTCTCGAACATATAAAAAGAGGGGGTGACTGAAACCGTCATAGGTTAGCGTTAAAGACATTCCTGGCCACTTGACTAATTGTAGAAAGAGTGGCATTACATTGCCTTTAACAAAACTTCATTGATATATTTACGTATTATTTATATATCATGCACTCATAGTCCCCACTTCATGGTGGCAAACAATTGAATGGTTTCACTATTTATAATCCGATTGATTTCCGGTGGAAAGATAGATATGTTCAGTTCTCGGATCATGCAAAATTACACTTAGAAGAATTCAGACTGGATGCTCTTGAGATAATAGAAATGCTCCATCATCCTGTTAAATGTCCCGATCTTAAGAAATTCCGAAAAAAGGATATTGAGATATGTAGTAATAAGAATAAAAGAATCTTTCGCATCATCCTCTTTGAGGATTATTGCTATGATGCGAGAGAAATCTGTTGGTGTGTAAAAAATGTCAAACCAACGTAACAAGAAGGAAGATTCGTATTATGGCAAACACATATGGGAGAAAGCCGAGCGTACGTTAGATGGCGGTTTTTCCTACTACTACTTAATCTGCAAAGAATGCCATGTTGTTAGGTTTCCTGGTGATCAGTTGCAGAGTCTTCAGGATTATTCTAAAGAAAATCTGTTCCTTTTTATACAAGACTGGGTTTTACTTCTTCTCTATGCCGGCCATGAATATATAGCGGGCATAACTCACTATCAAAAAATGTTGTTTCTTATTTTCTATGAGTTTGCACCAAAATTCAACATTCCAACAGAAAATCTAGGATTCTATGGCTATAAATATGGTCCTTATTCAGAAAGGATAGATGCTGCAATTGAGTTCCTTATCCAACAAGGATACATTAGGGTTGAGGGAAGGAAATCTTCATCAAAAGAACGGTTTTACATCACTGACAAGGGAAAGGAGAAAGGAAATAAGATTTTCAACAAACTCTCTGAAACACAGCAAAAAGAACTAATGGAGTTTAGGATGTTCTGGGACCAAAAAACTTCAAAAGCAATATGTAAATATATCTATTCTAAGCCTGAATATAAAAAGTTCCTTAATAAATCTTTAATACTATCGGAACTATTTCCAAGCAGGAAGCTTTACAGGATGCGAGGGTAAATGGTTTCAATTAACGTTAAAGTGCTGAACAAGGACAATCGGTTTGGAGGCCGGAATGTCGATATATCATTTGGTTCATCCAGTTTCAAGACTCCAAATAGGATCGCAACGAACAAGGATTACTTTGCGGCTAGTTCACTTCCTCATAACGTAACAATCAAAAACCCAGTTTCTGAATACGTTTCAGCCTTTAACAAACCATCGTTTGATGCTTTTCTCACGGGTAATGGCTCTTTCGCGAGGAGAAAGAAAAGGATAGCAGAGCAATGTATCGACATGATGCGTTATTCCCCTATTATGTCAACTATCCAGATTCCCAAGGAAGAAAGACTTACACAAAGCCAACTTATGTTGTTCAACGTATTTCAAAACAAGCATCTTGATATCATATCTATACCACCATTTCAGTATAAAAACATTGATGAATATGAAGACGTTATAACACAGTTCAGCGAAGCTGCTAGGTCGAGAAGTCAAGAAGCAATGCCAATTCTTCCATTGTCAACTGAATTAAACATCTTCAGACTTGAATTTGATGCTCTAAGAAGATTGCATAAAACCGGGATATGTAACGTAATAGGATTTGCCTATGCAAATCCTGATAAAAACATACATCAGCTGATAGAGATTTATGACAAGCGAGAACAGGATATATGGTATCATGTATTCGGAGTTCCTAGGACACCAAGAGGTAAAAATGGTATTCCAGTTGCCCATATCCATGAATTGCAAAATTATGGTTTAGACACCTTCTCCCCAGAGGTGAGGGATGTCCCACAAAAGGCAATAGGCCATCTGATGATGGAATCCCAAACTACCAAACCAGATGAATTAGAATTGAAAAGATACGACTCTCCGACATTAGGTATCTTCAAAGAGCCCAAATGGATTGGTAGATATGGACATGATCTTCACTGCAATTGCCCTGTATGTAATGGAAAAGACCTTACCTCCTTTAAATATGTGTATACACATGATTTAGATGGTAGTTTTGATCCAAACCAATTACGCAGTGCAGATAAAGTGCATGAATTGGTCTCTGGTTCTAAAGAATTTGATGAGTCAATGAAGGCTATAAAATCAGACGACTTGCCAGCATATTACGAGAGCAAAGAATTCACTAAAGGCCGGATTAAACCACCAGAATAAATATATTAATATTTATTATAATATATAAAGTATAATTTTTTCATCTCTTACTCCGCAGTTCTATCATTTCAACGCAACACCGCGCCCAGCCTCAGTAATGCCCCGCGCCTGGCTGCCCCGATTAAGGTATGTTGATCACTATTTTTCAGCATCCCTGCACTCCTCACCCTTTGCTGGTTCTTTTCCAACTATTTTTCTCAGGAACTCAGTGTCGCAAAATAAGGATTCAGGATCCTTCCAGGGCTTCAAAGGATGTTTCCCCTTAATTTCAATCTTAGGTTTTTGTTCCTCAGAGTGTTTGGTATCATAATGCCTTACCGCTGTCCATGTATTGAATGCGGAATAAGCGCCTTCGCATAATTTACAAACATACAGAGTTATATTATTCTGGGTCTTGATATCGAAATATTTATGGTATTCTGCTAAAAACTTCTGATCAAGTTCATAATTTTTCGACATAGTATCAGAAATCTGACTTATGGAGATTCTAAGTAATTCGGGGGAATATCTTCAAAATCAATCCAATTATACCATCCTTTTAAACCTAGCATATCTGTCCACTGTTCTATTATCTGGATATCCTGGTTAAAACCCTTATCATCCGATCTGATCACAAGATCTGCCAGTTCGGTGCCAAGATCGATGAATGGTGTTTTCCTGTAGATTGTGGAGTATTTTTTACCCAGCAGCTTTTCCATAGCAATAGCGAAAGAACAGTTGATATGATTGCTTGCATCATATATTTTTTTAGGTGTGAGGTCTTGAATACGTTTTGAGAGAACGGCGGCGCCTTCTTTCATTTGCCTGTCAATAGATATTTCCTGCGACATTCTAAGTTCTGGATAATTGTCAAATAACCATTTTTCTATTCTCATATCTACCGGTATGTTGGTCACCTGTGTTATCATGGAACTGAACCACATATCAGATACTTTATTTATTTTCTCGATCGGAATTACTTCGCTCAGTCTGTGAAGTTCATCAGCGATCTGATCCATAGCGAGCCTTTTGTTCTCATATCTTGAAGATACCATTTTTCTGTCTTCAGGCGGCACTCCCCATATTCGATAGATATGCCCGCATTCATGAGCTATGAGATGGTCAAGGATACCGTCGTTATCATCCCTGTAGTAAATGATATGGGACGGCATACTTTTTCGTGCGATCTTGATGGAACCTAACGTGGGTAAGTCCGGCTTTTTTATGAATGAAAAGGGCTTGCGGGTTTTTTCAGTTATTAATTCTAAGATATCCCGGGTTGATCTTAACAGTTTTAATTCCATGAATGTCCTTTGTTTTGGAGGAATTGCCGGGCAGCATTATACTCTCTTGAGAGATCTATCCCGACATTCTGTTCCGGGGCAATTATCTTGAATCCAACATACATATATGTTATCAATTGCAGTCCTGTGAATTCTCCCTGCATCGATCTGATGGTATATCTTTTTGAAGGATCGTTAATATCTATGCCGTCAATCCCTTTTGCGGCGATCTCAAAGGCGATCTTCTGGATGTCTTCCTTTTTCATCTTCTCGAACATTTCGATCGCGGACTGGCAGTATAGCATTGCATCTGCGCGAAATCCTTTGTCTTTTACTGATCTGACAGCTATGTTTCTGAGGGAATCTTTTGCAAGGTCAACAAGGTCATGGGGAGTGCCAAGTTCGACAAGTTTCTTATAAAAAACCGTAGCATTGACCTGATCTCCCAGATCCTGATACGCCAGCCCCAACCCATAGAGAGTATGCGGATCAAAGGCATCGATCTCATAGGCAATCTTCAGGTACTTTAAGGCATCAGGGTTGTTTCCCATTTTCCCAAGAATGGAAGCCAGATTCCTGTATGCGTAGGAGTTATTTTTGTCCAGTGCTAATGCTTTTGTGAAATGGACGGCTGCTTCTTTCAATTTACCCTGTCTCCCATAAGCTACTCCCAGGGCAACATAGGCATTGGAATACAGAGGAACGATATTTACGCACCTGTTCAGGGTGTCAATTGCAATATCCAGTTCATGGAACTCGCTGTAGACCATTCCCAGGTTGTACAGCACATTAGGGTCTTTAGGCGATCTGAACGCCAGATCCTCCAGAATGAATCTTGCCTCCTCTAATTTGCCATCTGTGAGCAGGCGCATTGACCTCTGGTATTCAGCATCGAAAATTTCATCTTTTTCCAGGGGGGTCCACTCAATCGTTATGATGTCGTTCTGTATATGCACTATGATATTCTCCCCTGAAACCCTGTAATTCTTCAAGAGATGATCATACACTGCATCTTTGAATGCCCTGCTTTTTATGTCTCTTTTATCTTGGGGGAGGGAAGAGATGTCGATGTCGCTTGCTTTTATGACCAGGATGATTCTATTGTTGCTCATGGGGGTTCGGTTGTCAATATGGTTTTTGGAGAATAAAAACAGATGGGGTTGATATAACATTTTGAAAAACTATATTTAGCAAAAAACCAATTCAATTGATCAATTAGGGGCAATATATATCAAAGAGCTTCAAGATGCTAACATAATGAATGTCCAGAAATTGGCAAGAGCGCAGGTGCCAAGATGATATCATTTTTCAAAGTATTTGTTAGTTCAGTTCAGAAAGAACTTGAAGATGAGCGACTCATCATTCATAATCTTATCAACACCGATCCGTTCCTTTCGGCACATTGCACTCCCGTACTTTATGAATATGAACCAGCATCTGCTGATAAAGTTTTAGAGGACTGCTTGAGGTCACTTGATAATTGCCAGGTGTATCTGTTGATCGTGGGCGTGGAGTATGGGACTACAACAGGTGAACTATCGATAACTCACACTGAATATAGACATGCAAAGCAAAGTGGGTTGCCTATTCTGGCTTTTATAAAGGGTGAACGTACCGTAAAAAGGGAGAGCGGTACAGATGTTTTGCTCAATGAACTGGAAGCTGATGATTTTAAGTATAAACGTTTTGGCAATGTCATCGAACTTCAGAAAGAAGTAAGAGCAGCATTAGTAAGGCTACTTCAGGAAAGGTTCGGCATTGTTCCTACAAGTGATGAGAACCTGATAGCAGATCAGACCATTGAGGCTACTTCTAAGTTCGAATCTCAGCCTTTGATGCGAATCCGCTGGGATGACCTGAACCATGACATGGCTCGCCGACTTGTGGGTGCAGCCGAAGGCAGGAATCTTGATGAGTTGACTTCTGAAGATGTATTGGCTGGCGTTATGTTGCGTGGCCTTGTCTGGCGTGAATCGGAATCGGGGGAATACTACGCAACAGCGGCTGGCGTGGTGTTGCTGGCTAAAGACCCTTCTGCAGTGTTCCCTCAGTGTCGTGTGCTTGCGGATGCTTATCGAAGCTCTCTGCCCGACGGGGAACCACAGGATCATGAGGATATTCGTGGACCAATGCCAGTAGTTATTGAGCGTGCCATTGCTTTTATAGATAGGAATACCAGGCATCCCATGAAAGTTGTGGGACTTAACCGTGTGCGTCTTGATGAATATCCTGTTGAGGCTATGAGGGAGGCTCTTGTCAATGCTGTGGCCCACCGGCAATACGAAGACGCCGGGCGAAAGATCATGCTTGAAGTCTTCTCTAACAAGGTGATTGTCTCAAGTCCTGGCCTTCCACCTTCACCTATTACACTTGTAAACCTGCGCAAGGGAACATACAGGCCATGTTCACGTAATCCTGTACTGGCTCAGTGTCTCTCTTATTTTCACCGCATAGAGGAGCGTGGCAGCGGCTTTCGGCGTATGCGCGAACAGATGCGAAAGCATGGACTGGATGTGCCTCTTATCGGTACTGATACAGGATATTTCCAAGTAACTTTCCCGGGGCCAGGGGAGAACATCGAGCGCCTTCGTGTGCCAGAGAAGTTGATTCGGGTAACTCCGACAGTGGAATCTCAATTGAATGAAAGACAGCGGAAGATGATGCAATGGCTCGCCGAAGGTAAAGAACTTACCACACGGCAATGCGAAGCAGAATTCGGGGTCACCCGTTCTGTTACATCTGTCGATTTCGGAAAACTTGTAGAAATGGGATTGGCTGAAAAACTTGGAGCCGGTCGCTCTACAAGATACCGCCTGAAATGACTGGTCTAATCGTCAAGTAATCGTCAAGTAAATCGTCAAGTAAATCGTAAAGATAAAGGAGAAAACCAGGCTGCTTCTTTTAATTTACCCTGCCGACCATAAGCCACTCCCAGCGCGACATAGGTATTGGAGTATAGAGGAACAATATTTACGCACCTGTTCAGGGTGTCAATAGCGATATCCAGTTCATGGAACTCGTTGTAGCAAATCCCTTGATCGTAAAGCACATTCGGGTCATCGGGCGATCGGAACGCCAGATCCTCCTGGATGAATCCTGCCGCCTCTAATTTACCATCTGTGAGAAGGCGCATTGACCTCTGGAATTCAGGATTTCAAATACCTCGCTAATATCATTCAAACAATAATCCGCCCTGCACGACCTTTCTTCCTTAACATTGCGATCCCCATAAGCAGCATATGCCGTGACCATCCCTATCTTCTTAGCAGGTTCAATATCCCTCCTCAAACTATCCCCGATAAAAAGCGCCTGATGAGGGTCTATTTTAAGTTTGTTCAGGGAATGAAGGAAAATTTCAGGCGACGGCTTCTTTGTCCCTGTCATATCTGCCGTAATAAGAACATCGAATAGATCAAGAAGTCTTGTCTTATAGAGTCTTGACCGGGCATGATCAATATGAGCGTCAGTAACCACTCCAAGAGAAAAACCCATTTTCTTTAATTGGTGGAGGGTTTCCACAACATTGGGATAGGGATCGATGCACTCTAATTTTTTTCTCTCATAAAGATCGCAGCAATCAAGATATCCATGTTCAGAATATACACCTCTGTCGTTCATATAATCCCTGATATTTTCCCATGCCTCGAAATTATATACTCCTCTGAGAAAATACTTAAAAAGTTCTCTGCTGTCTTCTAATCCTAAATATCCAACGATGGCTTCACAAGCAGCGTGTTTTGCCTCTATAAAATCAAAAAGGGTGTTATCCATATCGAACAGGATACTTTTTATTTCTGTATGTCCGTTATTGTCACTTTTCATTTGATCTCTTTTCCCTTTGCATATATTTCCCCGATCCTTGACAGGCTCAATCCGATATTCTTTCCTGATCTCTCGGAGTTTATAAACCTATAATTGCCAAGTGCCTTGAGATGGTGGCTCAGGCGCGCCCGTTCGTTTGTGTATTCTTTTGTTTCTTTCTTCAATTTCGGCTTGAGCCTTGCGATCAGTTCATCGACAGAGTCAACTCCGCTTCCTTCCAGGACTTTCAGTATCTGCGTTTGTTCTTCATTGATCTCTTTTATCGGGAAGAATGGAATGGTCAGGATCTCTTTTATGCCAGTGACCTTCTTATTTTTGTATTCCGGCAGTGCGCTGTATATTTCGGTGTTCGATACAAGCGCGGCAATGTAGCATGCGATGCCGATGGTATGGAGCGAACCAGATATGTTGATCCTGACATCGTATCCTTTTGCCCGTTCTTCTTTAATAATATCAAGGACATCGATCGCGCCTTTTAGCACATCGAGCTTTTCCACTTCTTTTTGTTCGACATCGGCAAAGCCCTTCAAAGCTTTTGCTGTCTCTTTAGCTGTATCATGAACTGCATCCTCACCGCTGACACCCTTATCCTTGCCTGTGAGAAGGATCACCCGATGGACAGGGAATTGGCGGATGCTGTCCCTTATTACACTATCCACAAGCTTTTCCTTTGTGTGCCCAACCGGCACGATATGAGTGACCTGCTTGATCGTCATATATATCATTATATACATTAATTGCATAAATACTTTATGTTAATAATATCGATTATCAATTAAACAAAAAGTTTATATGTTATGAAAGCACACCATAGATCATACAGGAAAAGGAGGAAAAACATGACAACATCTAAGAAAACCAAAGTTGAGTTAGAGGTTCAGATAAGTGAGGCAGGCGGCTATTGGGCTCTGCGTGTGGAATCTCAAAATTCGAAGTCGGCAGTACGGATATTCAATAACCTCCATAAGAAGTACTGCCCTATAGAAAAGGAAAAACCCAATAAACTAACGGGGTATCACTGATCTATGTGATTATTCAGGTGATAATTAATATATCTTCTGAATATATGTAGTATTTGCGGTGGTATCATGGTTTCAAAAATTACCTTTTCAATGAAGCAAGGTGCATAGGTGGAAATGACCAACAAAGCTAAAGTAAATCCGTTGTTTGGCCTTGTAATGGGTGGAATTATCGGATTGTGAAAATTCCCATCGAAAATTGACCCTTTTTTCCCGCCAATTTTGACCCACCTTCTATGTAGCTTTTCCTCCATTTAATAATTATCCTTTCCCAAATTTTTGGAATCATGCCTTTTCAGTCTATAACTTTTGCCTGTGAAATAGAAAACATATGA
>JAUSDC010000099.1 GCA_030650845.1 Candidatus Methanoperedens sp. | reverse complement strand
AAATACACAGTGGTGCGATCAAAGCAACCGAGATTCCTACCCGGATTTCCAGAAAAACCCGTGTGATAGATTTCTGTGTCGGAGCAATAGGTGCTCTAAGTAATAGATTGGACGAGATCAAAGAGGAAAGAAAGTATCAGGCGAGTAAGAATGCGCTGGTGATCGTGAAAGAAGATATTGTTGTAGAACAAATGAATAAGATGTACCCTGGATCAGTATCGATTAATAACAAAACAACATATCATCAATCGGAAGATTATAATAATGGTGTACAATTTGGACAAAAAATGGAAATTCATAGATCTATAGCCCATGGTTAAAAAAACATATTACGAAATATTAGAAGTCGATAAGAAAGCATCCCAGGAAGATATTAAATCTGCTTACCGCAGACTGGCTATGCTATATCATCCCGACAAAAACAAGTTACCAGAAGCCGAAGAAATTTTTAAAGGAATCGCAGAGGCTTATTCTGTACTATCAGACCCAGGCAAACGGAAACAATATGACAAAGACAATGAACCGAGAAATGTTCTGATAAGAAAGAAATACGAAATGAAGTGGCAAATAATAAGAGAGCATGAACGAAGAGAAGCCAGAACAAACCAGATGCTATGGGAATTCCAGGAACAAGAACGTATCAAATATAAAGAAAGAGAAAAAGAAGCTATGAATATTATGTATGTGTGAATATAAAAAAATTATCAATGATTACCGGAAAAAATATGCAAGCTACATCGGCTAATGGGTAATATCTAATAATACTCCCCTATAGTCTTCTGGAACGGGTCTTCCACAGCATTGGTCAGCACCTTGAAGTTGTTCTTTATTCTCTTCATCAAATTCGACCTGAATTCCACATCTGGATACAAATATCCTGGATTTTTGACGACCTTCATCCTGCCAAGATCGAACAATCCAATGTCCTTCAATTCCAGTGTGCTCTTTGAGAATTTATTAGCTGCCAGATAGAAGTATTCGCATGTCCCCCTGTATGTCTCCAGATATTCCATCGCCATTTTCGGATGCACACGCTTATCCCATTCCTTGATCTCGATCCCCACAATATAGAACCGCTCGGATTGTTTATAAACTGCAATCATATCGGCAAGATTGCATACACTTTCCCGGCAAAGGTATGGTTTGAGATGCATCTCTGAAGTGTGAAATACAGGGACACCGTGTTGGTTGATGGCGTTGACGATCTCATTGGAGTTTATGGTTATTCCGAAACTGGAGAAGTGCATCAGGAACTGCAGGGATGCTTATAGGATAAAGTTGAGGTAAGGGATGTGAAAGTATTCATATGCCCACCGGACATTTTATCTAAAAGTAATAACTTTCAATGAATAT
>JAUSDC010000097.1 GCA_030650845.1 Candidatus Methanoperedens sp. | reverse complement strand
TGGACATCCTGTAAACAAGACCGGGAAATTGCTCAGGTTCATATTCAACATTCTCAAGCCCAAGACCGATAGCAACTGCATTGAGGTTGAGCACTCTTTTAAGATCTGCGGATGCAACGATATTCTGTATCTTAATTTCAGGCTTATCCAGGATCTTGATACCCATTTCTCTTAATTTATCAAACACTTTTGAAAGACCTGTGCCTACATCGGCAATACTTTTTGCTCCTGTACAAACGATCTTGCCGCTGCCGAAAATAAGCGATGCGGTTTTCGGGGATGTTGTCCTGTAAACAACACCAGGAAATCTTTTTTTGTTATAATCCGCTCCTTCAAAAACGCTGACGACTTGATTCAGGTCAAGTTTTGCTCCAATAGCCGTAGATGCAACAACATTTACTATTTTTATCGTCTTCTTTGGTTCCGTAGTATTTACCATATTCGCGCCTTTATACAGGGTATTTAAACCTTTATAGGTTGGGATGCACCTTCCGGATTCCTGAACAATTCTATCAACATATCTGGATTCCTGTGTGGCTTTTCTTTTCTGAAGCTGATCAGAGGATACATAGGGGATGTGGCTCCGCTGGATAGGATTTGCGAATTGTTTCAAGGAATTGTTCTTGCTTCAGTCAGGAATCGTGTGAAGCTGTGCGGAGCCATCGTTACTGTAAGACGCGCCCATATTATTTATGTATTACTATTGTAATATGAAAAGATATACACTTCCAGTCCATGTTTCGCATGACCTGGTCGTCCTGCGGGGGTGAGATGCCGCAGCATCGAACTCGCGAAGCCCCCGCGCCGATGTCTGAGCGGAGCGAAGGCTGAGGCAAATCAATAGGTGGATCTTGTTCTGGTGTCGCGCCGTGGGTAATCGTTATTGTGTTTGATGCGCCGGAGTTCCCTGAAAGCCGCATCCCTGGTGAGTTGAGAGGCACACGGCTTTAACCTCTATTCTGTACCTTTTCTATGAGGTAAGACACAATTTTACTGCGCTTGGTTTTAATTATTACAATTGTATGTATATTGTATATAATATGTACTAAGAAAAGGTTATGGGGGGAAAAAGCCCCATAAAACTGGAAAAAATAAATTCAGGGAGTTATTGGGGTCGCGGTGAATGCATCTATGCGTCCATATCCTGAAAACACATCAAAGCCCAGACTATTTATGTCTAAGGCGGTTGTCTGTAATTTGCTTTGAATATCATTTGGAAGAACACCTGCTTTGAGCATTAACGCCACTGTCCCTGTGACATGCGGAGCAGCCATTGATGTCCCGCTCGCAGACGCATAAGAGCTCCCTTTGTATGTTGACAGGATACTAACTCCTGGAGCTGACACATCAACTTCCAGTCCATCGCTGCTAAAACTTGCCACAGCATCATTTGAATTCGTAGCTGCAACCGCTATAACATTGGCGTATCTTGCAGGATAGCCTACATTATCTGTCAAAGGATTGCCGTCGCCTGAGTTTCCCGCTGCTGCAACAAGTATAAGTCCTTTTGCTCTGGCAGCGTCAACCGCATCTTTTTCCGCCTGGTTGTAGGAAGATGAACCAAAGCTCATGCTTGCAATCTGAGCATTGTCTGCTGCCCACTGGATACCCTGGATGACATCGCTGGTATAGCCAGACCCTGCGTTATTCAGTACTTTTACTGCGTAAAGGGAAGCTTCGGGGGCAACGCCTATTACTCCGATATTATTATTGCCCACAGCGGCTACTATTCCAGCAACATGTGTCCCATGACCATACTTATC
>JAUSDC010000096.1 GCA_030650845.1 Candidatus Methanoperedens sp. | reverse complement strand
ATTAATATCTGTAATTAATTTTAATTTGTTTGCAAATTTTAATAAATCATAATGAAGTAATTTGATAATTAAATCATCATAATTTTGCATAATATTAGCCACCTAAATATTTCTGGAAAGAATTGATTAAAGCTTCCATTTCTTTAATTGGAAAAATGACATAATTAAATCGCGGTAACAAATTTGATGGTATCTTTTTTTTGAAAATATCTTTTTTTATTGTGTTTGTTTCTTCTCGAATAGATGCAATTTCAGCAGCCAACAATTCATCTTTATTAGATCCATAAATTTGTTTTTTATTATCGTAGGCAATCATGCAAACCAGATGAATTTCGATGTCATTTAATGTACCATTTTTATAATCCTCTGCAATTTGTTCTAATTCATTTGGAATAAAGTCCTCATAAAGATATAGATCAAGTTCACTACGATGATTATTATAGTGTTCTAAAATACTTAAAATAGCTTCATCGAGTGCAGTTTTTAAACTATATTTTTGTCTATTATATGTCTTGGCTTCACCCAAGTATATAATATATTTTCCATTTTTTTTTGAAATATGAAACGCATCAGCTCCATTTCGTTCTAGGTTGGGGTTGGTTGTTATTCGCATTTTCCTAAGCAATGGTGCTGCCTTAAAGTGATGTTGTAACAAATTGAATAATAATAATTCTGAAAACTGACCTTTTAAAAAACCTTTTCTAAACTTCTTTTTTGCCCTCATACTTAACTTTTCATAGGCTGCTGATGCTTCTCGGCCTTCTTTAGCAAACGTTTGTGTCAGTTTGATTTGTTTATCCCTGGAATATACATATTCAACAACAGTAGATACCATCTCTTCAATAAATTCATCTCGCATTTCTTGAAGATCCAAATAGTTTATGCAAGTACCGATGTGTTCTTTTTCAGGTAAAAGAGAAAAATCATCTTTTATATAATACATAGTATTAATAAAAGCCTCCGTTTTTGCCAGTAATTTGTCAATTTCAATAGATTGCATTTCATTATCCAAAATTACGCATATTTTCTCTTTTCATGTCTCAGTTTAATATGAAACCATTTCTATCCCAGATCCTTCTCTATGAAAACGAAGCGTGTCGCTTCTTTTCAATTCATAACCGTCAATTGTCAGTCTAAAGGGAAAAGAAAAATTTAGATTAAAAAGCTGATCTAATGGCGTGACTCTTGCATTATTTGCTAAAACTAAAACATGTGCAAACCATTTCTGCAGGTCCTTCTCATCGGTAGAAATCTTTTTTGGAAATTTATACGCCCCAATTTTTTCAGTTTTTTCCAGGATGCCCCACCAGACCATTGAACGAACAACTCTATTAATCGCTCTTTTTGTGGTAGTTCGGCTCCCCCATCGTTCAGTAAACCGTCTCCCAATTTGTTCCATAGTGACTTCATCCTGTAGAGTATGAAGCATCCCTATTATTTCAGCAATATCTTTAAAGAAAGGATATGCCAGAAGGCTCATTCCCCAATGCAGCCAAATTTTATCAGGCTCATTAATTGAAAAGAATAATTTTATACCCTCATCACGAACCAGAATATGTTCCTCTGGAACATTTAGCCAAATTCTTCTAAGAACAAGCATTGTTTTACGTATAGCATCATTTTTAATCAATCCTTGTTTACCAAGATAGTCGCTTATCTGCGATTTTATTATTTTTCCATCTTTTTCTTTAGAAACCTGTTGAACTATTTCGTTCAGCCAATCCAGTCTTATTTCTCTATCGAAGCCTACTCTATCCCTCATTCTTCCCGTCTCCTTATCTCAACAAAAGGTACAATAATTTCTTCTATACTCAAACCACCATGCGTAACCACAGTCTTCCCTTTATCAGTATAAGCTCTGCCTGCTTTTGGCATTAAAACATATTTATCATTAGGTAATCCAATACCAACAGGCCATTTAATGGACTCGGGGAAATCATTGAATGCTTCTTCCCGGAAATTCTGCCCTCCATCACCACTATAAATTCTTGCACGTTTATATTTTTCATCTACAAGGATACCCTGGCTTGGCTCTCCTATACCTTTCGCTTCTGTATTGCCATGATCTGATGTTATAAAAACCTGGAATCCTCTATCTAATAGTTCAGTAATAAATCGAGACAATTCTCCAGTACGCATCCATATTTCAATATTACTATGCATCCCTTTGATGCCAACTTTCATTCCATGCATTATTGTATCAATTTTGCTTATGACCAATCCTAAAACTGACAGCTTTGGCTTGTTAAGTATATCATTAATATTTTGAATTAAATTGTTATCCAGAGCTGATTTATAGCCAACCATCTGATCCGTAAGTCCTTTTTCATTCATCCAGAATTTCTTCCATAAGGAATATTCTGCCGATGTCGTTTCTATCGTTGAAGAAAAATTTATTGGAAGGATTCCTGCGAATATGGATTGTCTTGAAATAGTGGTAATTGTAGGAATCCATGAAAAAACTTGATTTTCATCAAATATCAACGTTTTATCCATCTTTGAAAGTTTATTTTTAATGATAATCCAGTTATCTGATGACATCCCATCTAGGACTATAAGGGCAATTTTAGTTTCTTTAGAGAATTTTTTGCTTGCGAGATATGGCGCAATATGGTGAACCATTTTAGGTATTGGAAGATATGATAAATTATGAATTGAAGCGAAATTTTGAAGAATCCATTGTTCAAAATCATCCTCTATTTTACTATAAATTTCTTTGATATTTTCTGGGATTTCGACATCATCTTCATTTATAAGAACCATCAATTCTGCCCACATTTTGGAAAAATCTAACCACTGATTCACTGAAGACAGTACTGAAGGGCGCATTTCAAGGATTGATGCAGCAATATGTTCTAATTTTTTCTTCGATGCACTTTGGGGACCTATGATGCCCACATTAATCCATTCCGGCCTTTTATTGGGATTTATTGATTTTATTGGTTGGAGATATCCCTCTAAAAAGAAATTATCTAGATACACTCGGATGTCATCCTCCTCAAAAGGAACAATAATAGAAGATTTACCGTTTAGAAATATCTCCCATTGCTGTTGTAAAAAGGCAAAAAAATCGGCTTTATATGGAATTATAGCAGAAAGAGGCCAATTAGAAAAAATGCTAATTTTCAACAATTTATTTATAATGTATATATCTATAATTTCTGGTGGTTTTATGGGCTTTTCATCCCTATTTGTGCGATAGTGTCGGAAAAAAAGCCACTTTATGAGATCTCTCGGTAAGATGTGGATGCTTAAATTAAGATGATAAACGTTTTTCAATAAAAATTCAATAGTTTCATTATCACTGAGTATTGCCCCTGAATATCCATTATAATAGGTGAATAAAGTATCAAGATCTGATTTTTCGACTTCTTGAATAATTGGATTACTCAATTTCGGAAAAATATCAGATAATTTGTAAGAAAGTTTTCTGCCAACTGTAAGCAAATCATAAGGTAGGTTATCCAGTGTTGCCTCATCTGAATGCAAAACTACCACTAAATCTTTCTCTTCTCCATTATCCCAGCACTGACGATAGTTCATTTCATACGAATAACGGAAAGAAACATGATCTTTGAATTGAATAAGATCAAATTCACGGTTGCGTATTTCCGTCAGTATCTCATATTCAGAAAGAAGACCATCCGGGTCTGCAACGAGTGTAAGTTTTGAAATATTTTTCTGGAAATCCCTGAGAACATATTCGCGCCAGTTATCCATTCATACCCCCACTTTAACCATCAATAAGGGTTCAAGTTCCGGAATAATCAATTCTTTTTGTTTGATCGACAACTGCCAATCTATCTCTTCTTTATTAAGGTCATTGAGTCTTTTCTCACGGACGTTTGTCAGTCCAATTCTATTTATGGCATCCTTACGAATTCTGAAAGAGTAAACATTCTTTTCTTTCTCTTTCTCAAGATATTCAGTATATCGTTTTTTTAGTTCTATGAAGTATTCTTTGCCTGTTTCTTTGGCTTTTTCAAGTATTAAATTAAAGTAGTTTGAATCGATATCAAAACCTGATTTCTGGATCAAGTCAATTCTTGCATCCTTATCCAAAAATGTGTCCCATATATGATTTGCTGTAGTTTTAAAGATCGTTCCATCATTTTTCATAAACAATGGAAATATTCGTGTTGACTTTCTTTCATCGTTTTTTATAGAAATTTTCCATAACGAAAAAAAACCATTAATATCTTTCGATATGTTTGGAATTGAAACCTCTGGGATTGGCTGCCCTTTAGACCATTGTTTTTGATGAGAAAATATTGACCTGACAAAATCATTTTCAATAGTCAGATGATGCAAACCCTGACTATCTGCATCGGATTTTTGGAATGTGATGTTCTCTAACTGTGTTCTATCTGGCAATATTAGGTTATAACCTCTTAGGGTTTTT
>JAUSDC010000161.1 GCA_030650845.1 Candidatus Methanoperedens sp. | reverse complement strand
TTTCAAATTATCTCATAAGTCATGAGTTTTTTTCCATCTTCAAGCTACCTGCGAAAGCTGATACGAAGCAGTGAAGAAAGACTCGAATTTCTGGAATCCGAGGAACTGCTTCCTAAAAATACAGTTCGAAAAGAAGAAATACTTAAGGTCAAAAGTGAACTCAAAACAGAGATCGTAAAACTAAAGCAGGATCTAAAGCTCACAGAAGAGCCAGATCCTTAAAAGTAAAGAAAACACCCGCCAAAAACCCTTTATCTGACGCAAGATCCGTCCCTTTTAACGATTGGTCACAGGAACGGCTGCTTCTGAGCAGTAAAACAGCCACATCCAGAACAAAACAATACGGGAATATTGGGGACACTTTTCAGGCAGGAGATAAAACCTTTGAACTCACAGATGTATCCAGGAAGAACCTGTGGGACATAGCCCAGAATTATTATCTCGATGAAGGCGCAAAAAGCCCTGAAGAGTTCATAGAGGTATGGAACAAACTGCATCCGAAAGGGTTTGATCCTGAGCAGGTCGTTTATTTTCATAAGTTCAGGGAACTCACACCAGAAACAATTCAGCTAAAGGATCTGCTCTCAAAACCTTTCCTGACTCAGGAAGAATCCAGAAAAGCTGTATCGCTTGCACAGACTATTTACAAAACCCAGTCCCGCAACGTCCTTACTGCCAGGGAAAACATCGCCCTGAACACGCAGGTGCGAAAGAACCTGGGAGAAAGCTATGGGCAGCTAATGCAGGAAGGAGAGATAAAAGCAGCAAAGGTTGCATCATTCAGGAAAAGGCAGCTTGAGGAAGAACTGAATGTCCTTGGCGAGATCGCAAGGAAAACCGAAGCATCTGAAATCCCGGCGCTGAGTCCGGTTACTGATAAGAATTTCGTGAAAAATACCGGGAACTTTCCTTTCATTACTTATGAACCGCGTCCTCCAGTGAATTATTTTGTTAAACCCAGAGAAATAGACATATCTGGTTTTGCGCCTCAGTGGTTCAGCAGGTTCGATAGGAAAGAACCTACTTTCTTTGCAGACTGGATGGAGAACCAGGAAGAGAACCTTCGAATGGTGCTGGATGAAAAGACTGGCATATATTCAGCTGCGATCTCACACGGAAAGACCATAGAATTTGAACAAAGAGTTGTGAACTTTCCGGAAATAATAGAGGGTGCGCCAACATCCTATTTGCCCACATATTCAGATCCGCTCTCATCACCATTCATCATTAAAGGCACTATCAGGAAAGAACGCACTGAGAAGGAACTTGAAGCACTGGCAAGAAGAGAGAAACTTGCAGAACAGAGGCAGATCATAGAGGATGCAAAAAAGTTATTCATCAAAGTGGGAGGAAAGCTTGAAGAAAAAGACTTATGGGAATATCATGTAAACGATAAGGGTGAGGTCTATCAGAAACTGGCATTTTTCCGCTCACCTGATGGCGCCATCGTATATGCTGGCGATAATGAAAAGATAATGCTTGAATCAAGGCTCAGCCAGGCAGTTCCTGAAACTGGTCTGGAAGATGTGTCGTTCTACGATTCGGAAAAGATCAAGAAGCGCATCGAGGAAAGAGCAAAAGCATACGATAAGGAACAGTATGACCAGGACACTATTCTCACGAACAGAGGTCTCCCTGTAAAGGATGCTGATAAACTCAGGAGAGAAACTGAAAAGTTCGAAAAAGATTTCGTGATCAATTTCATGATCAACCATCCGGATCAGTTAAAGCCGTGGCTTGATGCTGCTGACCCGAAGACAATAAAGTATCTGAACAATGTGCTTGGAGGCGAAGAAGTCCTGAGACGGAAATGGCTGCCTCAGATAGAGTTCAGAAGTAAGCTGTACGAAGTGGGAAAACCAGGATCAAGCTATGAACTCCCTGAGGGACTGTCACCTGAAACCAGAGAATTACTAAAGCGCGATCCTGAAAAAGATACGCTGCTGGATATTGGTATTTCTCCCGGGAAAATCGAAGAAGTAGTGAAAGGTACTGCATCTGACAGAACAAAGAATACAGTGATATACATAGTCGGGCGCGATATCCCGAAAGATCCGAAGGAGTATGAAACCTTCATCCAGAAGCTCAGGACTGGAAAAGAACCCTACTTTGCAAAGCTGGGTGAAGAGATTGCAGAAGAAGCAGTGAAGAGACCAGAAGCTGGGCTTGGCATGTCAGTATCAACTGACATTCTTGATCTTCTCAACAGTAAGGATGTTCCAAAAGGGATCAGGGTCTCAAGCCCTCTTGAATTGAAGAATGACATACAGGTGGTCAGGTATGTCCAGCCTCTCAGGACCATGGCAACCTACACACCCATGCAGGATGCCTGGAAAAAAGGGATTGAGGATATCACAGAGCAGGCAAATGCTGTAACAGAAATGCATCCTGATGCCGCCCTCGGCAGGATCATAAGACTCAACAATGCGCCAACAAGATTCGGCGCAGCACAGGAAGGCGTGCTGCTTACAGACGAAGGAAAAGAGATCCAGTTCGTAACTTATAAAAAAGATAATCCTCCGCGGCTTGAATACAACAACAGGTACACCTTCAAGAATCCTGGTGAGACGATAGAAGGCTCAAAGACCATCACACGGATCACCCAGGAGAATGTGGAAAAGACCAATTTTCCAAGCTACCAGATCACCACCAGGGGTATTGTCTATGATATAGTGGACGTCAATGATCCATCAGGAACCGCACAGTACGGACACATGATAAGCCCTATTGATGGAAAACTTATCAAGTTCACGACATTCTCAAGAGATAACCCGCCTGTTCTGAAAAAGAACGAAGCATATACCATATACAACGCATGGCTTCAGGGATTCCAGACAAATACGGGAAAGATCGAACTTAATCTCAATATAAAACCTGAAAATATCTATCCGGAAAGAGCAGCAGTAAGTGGAGAACAGAAGGCACTGGCAGAAGAACTGAGAGTGAACACATACAGATCAGAAGTCTATCCCACAGAATATAAACCCTTCACAGGCCAGCCTCCAAAACCGCAAAAGATATCTCCAGTTTCTGATCCTGTTGTGGCAGCCATAGTGGAGAACGGTGAAATTATCGTTATCACTTCATCTGGCAAACGGATACCTGGTAAAGAATATGCAAAACAGTATGCATCTCTGAAACCCAAGAAAGCAGAAGTTGCTCTTGACGATGAAACACTGAACAGGATAGAAGATGAATCTCCTCTGGACGATGATCAACTGTTCATGCTTGGCTTGCTCCCGATAAGCGCACTGGGCATGAGTCCAGAAGAATTGTCAGGAGAAGGAACAAGAAAAGACCTGAGACAAACCGCAGAAGATGCTCGTTCAGGACTGACGGATGAGGAATTACAGGAACAGTCCCGGATTGCTGTTCAGGCTGCGATGCAGCGCAATGCAGCAGAAGCTTATGGACTCATAGAAGAACCAGTGCAGGTTATCGCAAAAGTGGGTGGAGAACTTATTGATTCAGCCCTCAACCTCTACCGCGCCACTCCGCTTAAGACCATATTCACGGTAAAAGAAGCCAGGGAATATCTGGAAACCCTGCCCCCTGAAGAGCAGAAATATGCCAGGGAACATCCCCTTGAAACCGGGTTTAAATTCGCAGGTATACAGATGCTTGGTGATGTAGGAACTATCCTGAAACCACTGAGCAACACTGGATATGCTGTGGGAGGTATTGCTTCGGGTGAAGGTCCGCTTGAAGGCATCCTGAATGAAAGGATAGTCTCGGAAGAACTGGGTATAGTAGATGAGGATACTTCATTCTGGGAATGGAAGAAACCAGAACGGGCTGTGGCAGGATTCCTCACTGATGTGGTCACGGACCCGTTAAGCTGGGTAGGGGTTGGATTGACAAAAAAGCTCAGTATGCTCAAGGACATTAACCTGGCAAAGCTGTGGCAGTCATCAGTGAAAGAGATGCCAGAGTTCCTGAAAGATGAATCTGCCGTATCTGGATTAATAAAGAAAGTACCAGAGGAGAAAGTTGCTGCAGAATCTGCTAGAGTGGACATATATGCGCCTTCGCCGCCAGAACAGCAGGCATGGGAGAGCTGGAACAAGATTATCGATGAGCCTGCATTACGTGAACAAACATCCGCACAGCTCACATCACCGTTACAGGAAATCCAGCCTGGTAAGGGGATTGCAGAGAAGCTTTCCGAAGAACCTGTTTCTTCAAAAGATATCTGGAAGAAGCTTTTTTCAATCAAAAAGGAAATCGCTAAAAAAGAAGCGCAAGATCCATATGCAAATCTTAAAAGAACAGGATTGGTCGCATTAGGAGTAACGACAGGAGTTTCTGCTGCTGCGGTAGGACTTGCTGCTCTTATGGATGAACAGCAGCGGGAAGAAATCAAAAAAGTAGAGGAAGCTGAATCTATTTCTCTACCTGCTCCAATCATTCCAGAAACAGCGACTCCAACTCAGGCGCCTGCGGAGATCGGAGAGCCTTCAATGCTGGCCAAACTTGGAGAAACAGCGATGGGTGTGCGCTCAGAAATAATGTCATCACCTCTCGGCCCCGCTGTCGGCGCAGGCTGGGGAGCATTAGAGTATGTCATGGACAAGCTGCAAACTTTTTCGTATGCAGAGGGCGGATTAATAAAATCAGCGCAGACAGTATTGGACAACCCTGCTGACTGGAATAAATGGAAGTTCTACGGCTACCAGTGGAAAATGACTCCCGCAGATGTACTGGGAGTATATGATCCCAATGACCCGATCAGTCTGCGCACTGTCGCTGGCTTGGGAATAGACATCGGATTGGATCCCCTGACTTATCTCACATTGGGAAACTCAGCCGCTGTTAAGATCGGATCAACAAGTCTTGGACGGATCGCGTTGAATCCAAAAGGGATCAAGACTCTGAAGAAGCTTTCAGATGTGCACGGTGAAACTAATGCAGAGCAGATCTTTTCAGATATGCTCACTGATCCTAAATTCCGAAAGCAAGTTCAGGCTGCTGAAGGAGTTAGTCTTCGCGGCTGGGGGCCATTCTTTGGAGGTCAAGAATACGAACTGATATCAAAACCAACACTGGAAACGGCAGCTGGTGCTCCGAAAACTGCATGGGACAGAACGTTGAGATCAATGGCAACGTCAGGGAATGCACGCACAGAACAAGTCGCTGAATATCTCTTAAGAGGTGAGCAGTTCACCGGGAAAAAAGCTGATCTGGTGAAGGACTGGATGGGCAGGCGCTTTGTCCCGAATTATGAACTTGGCAAGATCCCAAGACCTCGCACACTTGCGCCCAGAGAGCCTGAGTTCGCTGAGAGATTCATGCGTTTCAAGCATACTGCCAGGTTCAGGATTCAGGAGCTTACAAAGCGCATGGAGTTCCTGAGAGACCAGGCAAAAGCAGAACTGGGCGATGAGTATAAGGGAATAATATCAAAAAATCTTGAGGCCCCTGTTTTGAGGGAATCCGCAGAACTCTCGCCCAAAACTATTGATATCCTGGATGAAATGGCAACATTCCAGAAGGGATTTGCGCAAGCGGAGATCGAACGCGGTCTGCTGGATACCGAGATCGAGGGCTATCTGAAGCATATGCTGTCGGAGGACGCCAGGAAATACATGAATGAGAAGCATCTGACCTCCACTGAGGTTTTCATGCCGCTGCAGGGCGACCTGAAATCAGCAAGAACACGAGGATACAGAGGCTCGATAGAAGAGATAAATAAGCTGTCTCAGGAACGCTTGGGATTCAACCTATTTGATCCGGATCCATTCAAAGCCGTGGCTGTCAG
>JAUSDC010000092.1 GCA_030650845.1 Candidatus Methanoperedens sp. | reverse complement strand
ATCAATACCGCTATTGGTATTTCTTATCGTTCCGTTATTCCTCCAGGTGCTCCAGTCTATCGCCAGTGTATCACTCTCTCCAGTTTCTCTGTTCAGCCTCCACCAGCCCGCAAGTGAGCTGTTCCAGTCGAATAAGGCTGTTGATGAGGCTAAAGCGGTCGTATTGATATCGGCATAGTTCTGATTGAGAATTGCACTATCCGCAGGAGTTGGGTCGGTGAAAGAGATCGATGGAATAGTGCCCTGGTTTGATACATCCCACACCCATGTCTGCATCGCGCTTCCGTATTCGTTCACTGCTACCGCGCTCACATTCCATATTCCCACGGCAGCGCTGGTATTGGTGTAGTTCGCGCTGGTCACGCTCTCATTGAACCCTACCTGGGTCCCGTTGAGGAACCAGGTCACATTCACCGTCTGGCTCACGGTAACATTGAAGACTCTCGTGTCTCCCTGGCTATCGATTACCGGGGAGGGAGGCGCATAGCCAATGATTGCAGGTGGAACAGGAGCGGAATTTACGGTCACGGTTATGGTTTCGCTGTCAACACCACCATACATGTCACTTGTATTGAAGCTCCACAGGTATGTTCCCACATCGCTGTCTCCTGGTGTCCATGTAAAGACGCCTGTTGAAGGAATGAACGTTCCTTTTGAAGCATTCGTTGCGTTCGTGAGCGTATCTGAATCAGCATCGGTCGCTGAGATCGTGAAGGTCAAAAACTGACCTACGGTGACTGTCCTGGGTTCGATCGGACCAAGAACAGGAACATTGTTATTGACCTGAGTGTTCATGATTGCCGGGGTCATGTTCATCTGACCTGTGCCTGAATTGTTGTAGGCATAGACCGAGATGTTGCTCCATCCATGAGGACCAACTGTGTTGTTCCTGAAAGGTATTGTGTTGTTAGACCAGCCTGTGTTATGGCTCACGTTGTAGCTGTTGGTTATGTTTGGTCCTGATCCCGCTGACCAGGTATAGTTCACCCAGAAATTGTTCTGGTGGGGTGTTAAGCCGGATGGTGTTGGCGGGATGTAGGTCGGTCCGACCACGTTCAGGGTCACAAGGTCACTATCAATACCGCCATAGGTATCACTTGACCTGAAAGACCAGATATATGTCCCTACATCAAGGATGCTCGTTGCCCAGGAATATACACCTGTAATGCTATTCAGACTTCCTTTTGCAGCATCAGTGCTATAGGTTATTGGATCAAAATCTGCATCAGTAGCATTTACCGTGAAGGTAATAGAATGACCTCCTGTAAAAGTAACAGTATGACCACCTGTAAAAGTGAAAGTTTGACTGCCTGATAATGTAATGATCTGACCTTCAGTTATAGTCTGATTCGGTAAGTTGTTGGCGACCTGCGTATTGTTCGATACTGGAGCGCTCAAAGATCCTGAATTGTTATACGCCATCACGGTAATGTTGCTCCAGCCGTGAGGTGCCAGATTGCTGTTATTGGAATAGTTATTGATTGATCCATTTGTCCATGAATTATTCACGCTCACGTTGTAGCTATCGGTTTTGTTTCCTGGTCCTGATGACCTGGTATGGTTGATCCAGAAATTGGCCTGGCTGGATGCAAGGTTTACAGGTGACGGGGGGGTAGATGGGAGATATGAGAGTCCCAGGACGGTCACGCTCCATGGTATCGTCTGAGTGGTACCGTTCGTATTAGATGCGTTCACACTCACGTTATGCACACCTTCATTGTTCCAGGAAGTATCGAAGAAATTAGAAGTACTCGACTCAACAGTACCGTCGCGGGACCATCGCCATGTGTCGATGGTCTGGTTGGCCGAGGCTGAGAACCTGACCGCCTCACCCGTATTCATCGAAAAGGTCAGGGCGTTATTGCTGGTCATTGTATTGATCCAACTGGTTATGTAGGGCGCATTTGTCTGAACTGTTGTCGTGAACTTTCCCCACCACGTTCCCCACATATCATAGCCTCCGGACGGCGTACTTGCATATTCCTGGAGCGTCCAGAACGCAATGTCGTCTGTGGGATCCACGACAGTGGCGCTGTAGTCGCCCCAGCGGTTCCTGCCCGAGCCGTAGGTCTTATAGTAGGGAGCAAGACCTTCTTTCAACAGGGCCACCGACTGCATCGCACCCTGTGGGTCAGAAGACCGCCGGACCGTGTAGTATGCACTTACGTATTCGCCCGCGGAAGAGCCTGTAAAGCCGATCGCCACATCATTGTTTGAATTAACCGCGATCGAGGGGAAATAATAAAAACCCTGTGGATCGCTGATCCTCCCCTGCTGAGTGATAATCCCATATGGCGGAACTGTTCTTGCATTTGCCGGGTCTATCTGGTACCACGCCACTTCTGTCCTGTTGTTATCGCTGTTCGAAACGGTATGCACGGACCAGAGATACCCATTGCGATAGACTGCATTGAGCATGCGCTCATCATTGGTTTCTATCGTGTTGGCGCTTCCAGATTGAGTGGCATCAGGCAGACCTGCGGTCGGATATGCATTGACCTCGACATAGCCCATATCCGTCCATGTGGGCGTACCGCCTGGAAAAGTTATACTGCTTATCCGCAGGAACCGCCGCAGCGGTGGACCGTTGATAAGATACCCTTCATGAACAAGATACTCGGCAGAAGATGCACCAAATACATGGGCTGGCTGCATCGTAAATCCGGAGCCTGCAGGATCACTGAACTGTGTCCATGTGATGCTTCCCGCTCCGTTCAATAACTGGGTCTTGGGGATGACCCAGACCTTGCTGAACTGATATGAGGTACCCAGAGCCCCGTCTTTAAAAATATTAGCCGTGATGTACACATTGTTAGCATCCACGCCAAGACCCGGGTAGTCAGCCCAGTTCCTCCCCCCTCCATCTGCATCGATAGCCCACTTGTACCATATCCCTGTCGGGTCAGATGTCTCAGATACCGCGATCAAGAGCCATGAATTGCGATTCGATGATCCGCTCAGGGTGATGGTTATGAAGCGGCCGCTGTGCTGGTCATAGAGGACTTTGGGGTCAAAAGGTCCGGCGGCGGACGTGCCAAGTGATGCCCAAAAGGCCTCAAGCGATAATTTAGTTATCAGAGAACCTGTGGACTTATCGAAAAAACCCACCTCGCTGTTCAGGATCTCCATGAGATGCGAAGGGCCGACCGCGCCCATGGTATCGGGTGGGATCACATTGCCGTTATCCGACAGGCCGCTGAAACTCCCGCTCGGGGATGGGGCAAGCGCAGGCAGCGGAGGTTCCTGTGTGACATTTATCTGTGATACGAGGACACCAGGTATTTCTCTCGGCAGAGGTCTCTTATGCAGTGGGATGACCCTCTGTCCTGCAGAAGGCGCCCGTTTCCCGGATTCCCGTTCCATGATATCTTTTATGGATTCTTTTGAAAAAGGCACTTGTAGAACATAACTTGTGCCATTCTCAGAAGAGTTGTTATCAGAGGTATCTGCTCCTGCGCTATAGCTAAGGGTCGATAATAACATGAAAAGCATAATTATTACAGAAGCTATTCTGAGGGCTTGCCCCCCGTGAATGTTTTTTAAAATCATTTTTTCTTCCTATCCTCTGACGAACGATAAATACTTTAATGCATTGTTGCATTTGTGATCAAAACGATCACTGTTAAAGGATTTCAAGTCTCAGGATGATATATATAATTTGTCATCATGAAGATTATTCTGTTTTTCTTATCTAAGCGCTCTGTGGTTTTTTTTAGGAGCATTGCGATTTGAATCGTGGAAGAAAATCCGTGTGCATCCATGTCATCCGCAGCATCTGTGTTCTATCGTTTATTGATGGCTCTGTTATTTTGCATATGTTGGGTGGGCCTGAGGATTGCAGAGGCTCCGGAGTTTTAATATTTCTTATTCACTCACTTTTTATCAGCATTTCAACTTCCAGAATGAACTTTTCTGCTCGTGAAAGGGCATTTTCAGCTTCACCCCTTGAGATCGACCCGACAGTATCATAGACCGCTGTATGTCTTTTCCGTCTCATCCGATCAAAGGCTATTACATCTTCTTCCTTTAAGAAGAGCCTGGCAAACCTGACTGCTGAAACATGCCCTGAATCCGAAGATGGACGGTATCCTTTTGAAAACATAAGGGCGCGAACAGATTGTAATATTGAGTTATATGCAATTGAGAAAGCCCAGTCACAATTTTCATCAAGCATATTACCTGCAATATTCAAATCGCGTCTTGCCAGGTCAAGTGAGTCATTTACCTTTTTCCTGTCAATCGGCAGTCTCTTTATGATTCCAGATCTTTCAAGTTCGTCAATGTTCACTTAGATCACCTATCAGCATTACTTTCTTCTCACTGATTACATTCTTTATAAAAGGATCATTATTCCTTCTCCTCTGACTGAACTCAGCAGGGGTAAAAATAACATAGTTTATCTCGCGGTAGAGTTCTTTTTCGAGTTTTTCTATGCAGCGTATAAGTTCATCTTCATGCACATGTCCGATTATAAAGAGATCAATGTCGCTTTTACCTCCAGCACTTCCACTGGCAAATGACCCATAGATGAAGGCTGTTTCAATACTGCCAATCGAGGTCAGATTCTCTGAAAGGGTTCTCCCCACTCCCTCGGTTTTCAGGATGATATTTGTTAATTCTATATATAATGGCATTTTTTTATTTGTTGAATAATATTTTAAATTTCCTTTCTTTTCACTTAATAGCAAACCAATATCTTCCAAGTTCTGGAGCTCTCTTCTAATCGCATTCGTATTC
>JAUSDC010000159.1 GCA_030650845.1 Candidatus Methanoperedens sp. | reverse complement strand
TCTGATTGACGATATTTTGAAAATATTTTGTTTATGAATCGAGGTTGCTTGGGATTCGTATCGTGCGCTTAGAATTTAATATTTAATAGATTATAAATATATGGCACAGGATGGATAATCAACCACAGAGGACACTGAGAGCACAGAGCGGAGATCTTTTTCTCTGTGTCCTCTGTGCACTCTGTGGTTTTTTTATGCTGTGTAGTTGCATTGGCTTTTATGGAGCGCCAGGACTATTGAAATATGATTATACTGTAAATTATTTAGGATAGTTTACTCGGTTTTGAAGAATAATAAAGAATTTACTTTGTTCAAGCACGGATTTCTGTGGTCATTAAATCCCGCCATATGCGGCGCCTCACCGGGGTCTGGGGTCGCAACCCCAGCGCTATTTAGCTAAAGTTGAACGAAAGTTTTAATAGTACGCTAATAGTACGCTTGAAATGCTTTTTTATAATATTAACCAATTTTCAACTTCAATTTCATCTAATCTTTCAAAATGATTTGGATTGTTTGTAACAAGAATGCACTTATTCACAAAAGCAATGCTGGCAATCAAAATATCAAAATCTTCAATAATTTTCCCCTGACGCTTCAATTTTGATTTGAATTGCCCAAATGCTTTAGCTGAGGCATCATTATCCAAATATACAGTTAATTTTCTTGTGAATTTATCAATTCTTTCTAAATTTTCATTAACTTTTTTTGAATTATATGCCCCAAAATAAAGTTCAGCAAGAGTTACATTGGATATTGAAATCGAATAAATACCAATCTCTTTTATTTTCTTTATTAATTTCTCGTTCCCGTTTATCAGGTATATGCAAATATTTGTATCCAATAGATATTTCAAAATATTTTCTCCGTCCGGTTGGTGGATTTTCTACTGGAATAAATCTCTTTAATTTGATCTTCAATAGTTCTATTATCTTCCCACGTACCGCATACTGACAAAAATTCCAGGGTTGCTTTTTCTTCGGAAGATTTAGTTTCAATGATTTCGGATCTAAAAAAATGTATTATCTTAAGAATTTTTTCCTGAACTATTTCAGGAAGGTCTCGTATTTCTTTCAAGATTTCTTCCTCCTGCTTTGTTTTAGTTTGCATATAAACCTTTATTGTTTCTAATGGAATTATGTCTATGGGATGAATTCTATTTAAATGTACGTTAAATTGAGATTTTACTCTTAAAATTCTTTGTGTGTGATATATTTGGATCAATGGATATCATTTTCTTTGCAATAAGCCCGAAAGCCTGTTTGCCCGTCTGAGATCTTTTTCCCTGCTGCAAGACTCACAACCAAAGATGCGATCCTGTTACTGATCCTCTTTTGAGGCACCATGTGCTCGATCGTGCCAAGAAATCTTGAACCAAGTACGATCTCGGCTTTTCCATCAGGATGGGTGCGATAAGCTCTGGGATCTCAAGGGCATTATACTGCCCGTCTGCATCTATATTCACGATGATATCAGCGCCGCTCTCAATGGCTGCATTCAGTCCTTCCTTGAATGCGATCGCCAGTCCTTTGTTCATAGGGAACTGGACGATATGATCCGCGCCAGCTTCTTTTGCCACCTCAACTGTCCTGTCCCTTGAGCCGTCGCTGATGACGATCACTTCGACCTTATCTATGCCATCGATCTTTCGCGGGATCTCACGGATGACTCTGCTGATCGTGGCTTCTTCGTTATAGGCAGGGATGGTGATGGCTAGTTTTAGTGGATTTTTGTTCATAAACATTTTTTAAACCGCATCTATATGAAAACAATTTTTCTTGGATAATCAGAAAATACATAATAAAAACCGCAGATAAACACATTCGTCATCGGTTAAGAGAAAAACCGACGATAGAACACGGATTTCACGGATGGCGCGGATACGCACGGATCCGTGAAAATCCGTCTGATCCGTGCCATCCGTGTTCTCGTTTCAAACTAAACCTGAAAAACATGAAAAAATGCAAAAATTTGGACAGGATCGACAGCATTCATGTCAAGAAGATTAATTTTTTCCCCAACACGTATAACACTTAGTTCATCAAAGCTATTACATATTTTTCAAAAAATCAATCAGTCCTTAAACTCCTTCTTCGATATCTTGATAATTCAACAATCATTATCGCCCCGAATAAATCCTTTTCATTTATTGACATGAAGAATTCTCTTAAACGTTCATTTATTTCGTTTGAAGTGAATGCATAAGGCAACCTTAAAATAATAGCTCCTGGATGCTGAGGATATCGAAGTACTTCTCCAAAATCCAGATCTCTTGTTATGATGATCTTATTGTTTTTGAGAGCATAATCCATTATTTCCCTATCTTTGGCTGCTCTCATCCCAATATCTCTGACATCTTCTATTTCAAAACCAAGATTCTTTATGACTTGAGCACTTGATTTTGGCATGTCGGCATCAAGCAGGAATTTCAAATTATGCATAAGCTACAATATCTTCATTTGCCACGATTTTCATCGCATATTCTGCTGCTGCCTGGACATCTTCCTTTTTAATATCATAATCTTTCGCGATATCATTTATTTCCATACCGCCGGCTAAGGAGCCTAATATAACTTCTATAGGCACTCTTGTGCCTTTTATAATTGGCTTTCCATGCCTTATTTCAGGATCAATAATTATCCTTTTTTCGAACATTTTTACCTCAGTAAATTATACTGATGCCATTATAGTTAAAGTTTGTTAAATTCGTTTGGTGATATAAGATTTTTGTATAGACTGTACCTTTCATCAGTTATTCCTGTAAATCCTGTCAAAAAAATTATGCGACTGCGGATTCTACCACATTTACTCTGGCAATAATAAAATCTTCTTCAGAGGGAACCTTCTCATCTTCTTCTATTATACGATTGACGATATTTTGAAAATGTTTTGTTTATGAATCGAGGTTAGGATGGATAATCAACCACATAGGACACCATTGGTCATCGGTTAAGAGAAAACCATGCGATAGAACGTGGATTTCATGGATGACGCAGATACGCGTGCAAGCGAAAAATCAGTACACTTCCGCTACTATCTTATCTCCCTCAAGCCAGAGATCCACATTCTCTTTCTTCCCAAGTGCCCTGTCAATCTCATCAGGTATCCCTATAACACGCCGCCCCCCGCTCGTTGAGATCTTCCGCTTGAACACTACAGCAGGTTTCCGGAATTTCTTTATCGTCTCTTCCACTTTCTCAAGGGAATCAGCGCCCAGGTACTCTTCTCCGCATGTCGGGCACCGCATGCCGGTGAGCCTTGTTATTACAACTTCCCTGCCTTCTACTGTCGCTGTGAAGGTGATATTCTCAGCTTCTTTTGTCTTTGTTCCACATTGCACACATTTGATTTCTATCACTTTCATAGCACAAGT
>JAUSDC010000082.1 GCA_030650845.1 Candidatus Methanoperedens sp. | reverse complement strand
GTCAATATCTCTTAAAACGAAATACCTTGTATCCGGTCGTAATGTGACTTTTATTGGCATGTTTTAGTACCTACCTCAGTGATTGGAGTCGCGTTACTCTAAAAACTATTTCGGTTCTCAGGAACAGTAATAACACACACCAGCAGATGTATCAAAAAATAATTATTAAATCAAAACAATTTAATGAAAAAACGCATCATTGTAAAAAATTTTCTGAACTGTCGGTCACTGTATCTGGTAATAACCTGTCATCTGGAATAAGAAAATTTATACAGTGGGTGACATGAACAAAAATTTGTGTAAAAATCGATATGTATAGAAATATTATATTAAAAATCTATAAAATGTTGGTGTTCAGCATTATCAAAATTTCATTCATAAAACTTTGCGCATCTCCTTATCAGGTATGTTGCTCTGAACGCACTTCACCACATTGTGAGGATATCAATTCAATCAAGATATGCCTGTGACAATTCTCACCCGGCTTCTCATAGCATACCAGAAGCACATCCCTCGTCTGAGACAAGTCCCATATCCTCTTCATTTCTGACCTGCACGGATCGCAGTCCATCTCGCGCCTGAACATCTCAGTGTACTGCACCCAGTCGATGCGCCCATCCTTATAGTCATTCAACAGCTTCCACGATGGACTCAGCACATGCCCGGCGCTTCGGGTCACAACGATGAACGCAGCTTCAGGATTCTCTCTTGCCATCTGTTTCATCCTGGCAAGGTATGTTTCTTTCAGCATTTCAGATCCTCCTCAGATATTCTTCCTGATCTCATAGACTGAGATATCAAAATCAGTGATGTCAGAAAGGATCTTCCGAGTACTGGCTTTTATTTCATCGACCGGAATCCATCCATTCATCGCTCCCATCCACGGCAGGGCAAGCGACTTCACTTTCATAGTCCTGCAGTGCTCGATAAGCTCCTTCAGGCACGATTCAACCCAAACTATCCTGGATGCATCCCGCCAGTCATCCTTCACTGAAGCGTTAAAGATGATCCGGTCCTTAGCTTGATATATCCATACATGTCCTGGCTGGATCTCCTTTCTGGCACATGCCTGCCGATATGCTGCATACAGGTCGGGGTACCGCTTCTTGAACTCAAGGGCTATTCCTTTTCCCATCGCACCAACGCAGTTCACGGTATTCACTATCACTTCAGCGTCCGAAGTAAAGATATCGCCATGGACTTCTCGATAAGAAGAAGGAGTGGAAGAAGTCGACCCCTCCTCTTGTGGCTTAACTCCAGAAAAATCAGAGAACTGAACCATCTTCTTCCCGACTTTCTGGGCATATCTGACACAGTTCCCCGTTCCGCCTGATGAACCATCCCAGAACGCTGCAACCATATCAGACAGGTCAACCATACGTTCATTCCTGCGCTGATAAACCGATACGTCATAGGCAGGAGCAAGAACAGAAGTCTTCTCAGCGTAATCCCAGCTATCCTGAATACAGCGCTTCTGGTCAGGAGTCCAGTACTTTGACATTACATGGATGGGGAATGGAAGTATCAAACACAGACGGATCCCATGCGCCATGGCAAAAGAAGCAGCAATAGAATCCAGACCGACAGCGCCGCCAGTGATCCAGATAGCGTCAGTATATTCTTTATGCAGTTTTTCCAGATGCGATTCAACCTGCGAGATGGACAGGTATCTATGCCCGGTGAAGGCGATCTTTATTGTGGAATTCATAATAAATCACCAGAGCTCGCGTTATTTAAATTGCTAACTTCTCCAAATTATTGCATTTCGGGGGAGCTATCGAGAAAAAAGAGAAAGATTACCTGCAATTACTCCCCGCACTCGAATCATAAAGAATCTGAAGTACAGCGCCATCCCATGTCGTTCTTATCCTCGCTGGTGTCTACATCCTTGTTCACCTTACAATCAGGAATTTGGAGAGCGCTGCAGTTGAGGAGATTGCTATACTTCCTTTCGCCTGCATCCACTATAAAAAGCGGCTGCGTCTGGCTCAATACGGGTGACGGGGGATTATTGTTTGCCTTTTCGATTATCAAGCCCTTGCAGCGGTCAATCTCAGCCCTATATATTTCCAAACCTCCTTCGCCTGCGCGCAACGCTTCTTCTTTTGTTTCGAATGACCCGAGGAACTTGTCGAAACCCTTTCTCTTGATTCTTGCTATCCATTTATTTGGCTTCTTCTCAAAGTAGACAGAGAATCCTCTCATTCTAGGTTTAACTCTGGCATGTATACTTTCGGGTGCTTCTGGTATTGAGTCCGAAAAATTAGTATATGCATATTCTCCAAAGAAATATAATGCTGCACTGTCATAAGCCCTCGCAGCATCCTCTTGTAGGTCATACGATCCAAGGAATATCCGCTTTCTATTGGCACAAATACTCGAAACCCAGCGTTTTGTCCTCGAGTAATATCTGACTCCCTTGTATTTGGAAATATGCCGGGTGCGCTGGCCCGATGTATTTGCCCTGCTCTGAGATGGAGTAGCGAGTCGAAGGTTAGACCTCCTGTTGTCTAGCGTATCTCGATTTATATGGTCAACATATACCCCATTTGGTGAATCTATAATGAGACGGTGCATTCGTATCGTCTTTTTATATGGGATATATATTGTGGTTAACGCGTACCCATTACAAAAGGACCATTTATAATCCTTTACTTTATCCAAGTCCTCAGGCGACACCTTTGCAAAGCCCCTTCCATTTGCGAGGGGAACGAGAACAAAATTTTTTTCAGATTGCACTTTTTCCATAGTGCACACACTAATCTGGTCTACTCGAAAATAGACTGCTGCTTTTCAAGTACGCACAAAAAAAGAAATGATGTAGACCCCCCAATGCCTCCGCCCACTACTGAACAGTTCCCAGTAACTTCTGAGCATCCGGCAGCTGAACAAGAGATAAGGCTGAGAGTAGGCTTGTTGCGACCTCCACCGATCCATCTCGTTCCCGCTGTTCTTCAGCCTCTAATCGAACAAGTATGTTTCTGAATATACTGATTAGCCTCTGTCTATATGTTTGCTGTCCCGTATACCGATAACTAAAGTCTTTCCAATAGGGTCTTTTGTGCCCGATCTTATATTTAAGCCCTGTCATAAAAGTCTCGTACTCATTGGCAGAAACTTTAAGAACTTTCTGGTCGCAGACCAAGCCCCAATGATACATCGTCCGGAGCGGCACGCCGGATCCCTCTGGTGCTGGGACTTTGCGGCATTTAATGGAGCTAAACTCGATCTTCCAGATATTTGGCGCTATCTTTGTCTCTTCCCATGTCCCGTTGGGATAATTCCAGTGGTGAGCGGCTCCGACAGACATGCCGGAGTATTTCATACCGTTGAAGGATTTTAGATCATCGAATGACATGGCATCAGCTCATTTGCCCTTATTCCTTCTGGCATTGCGGATCGCTTCCTCGATGATCTGTCCCCAGTTATCAAGCGCGGCATCAACGCCTTTCTCAACCGAATATACGACATCCAGGATGTCTACGCCCTCTAAGGATAGTTTTCGGTACTCTGCAACATCTTGAATATTCTGCATCGTGAGTTCCCTGACTGTCCATTTCTGTTCGTTCATATCTGTATTCATAGTTTCTCCTGAAAACTGCCGCTGACCGCGACAATTCAGACAAAACATGACTTATTTAAACGGTCTGCCGCTCGAAAAGATTACCGATATGCTTTGAAAAAAATCGAAAAAAAAATCGTGATCAAACTGCAGGCAGGTCTGTTCCACTCATCCTTTGCATGGCATATGCCTGCGGTGTATCATATTCTTTTGAGTCGATCTCCGGGGTTGCTTCCAGTGCGGCAATGACGGCAGTGATCTCGACTTTTGATGCTGGTACTAAAGCCACCTGGAGATGCTTCACCGGCTCAATTTCATAATTGAATTCATCGTGCATCCTTATCGTACCGTCATCGAAGGCTCTGACGTGGACCTGCCTGTCCCTGTACAGCTTTCTCATGCTGACCTGTTCCCCGTCATCATTATAGGCGAAATAATCCCACTGGTATCCGGCAGCTACCAGCTTCTGGTAGATCGTATCCGGGAGCAATTCAGTACGCCCGACGAGATATCTCTGTCTTCCTCCGCCCAACCTCAGGAACCGCTTCACAATGCTTATTGGGGTCTGTATCTGCAGCAGGAATACAGATACTCCTGCCTTCTTCATTACGATTGCCGAATACACCACTGAAAATATGGAGATTGCGGCAATAACTATTGATGTGATCTCTGGTAATTCCATAGTAATCATTCAAGCTTCGGGCGCTTTACTCGAAAAAAGGTTATGGATGATCTCTGTCTTTGAAATAGTTCCATCCGGTCTTTGCCAATGACCAGGCATTGTTCTTCTCGATCCATTTCACAACTTCACCGAACTTTTTTGGTATCTCGGCTTTGTCCAGTTCCTTCGGATCGTAGTAAATATCTGCCATCGTCTTTTCGCGGATGTAATTCATATGCTCAGTTTCAAGTGCACTCTGAAGTGGCTCACCGATGGCGCAGGTCTCGACCTTAAAACCCCGTTCTCTCAACTCCCTGACGATGCCTGTGTTTACATATCCGGTGCATACCTTGAACAGCACGTCCACAGTTCGGGGATCAAAGATATCGGCGTTGGGATGTTGCAGCTCGCCAAGCAGCCTGACAACCTGATGCGCTGCTTCATAAAGATAGTCCTTTTTTTCAAAAAATGGCGACTGGTAATACTTTACCGGTACTCACCTATATGGATGGAATTATCCAGTGAATCATGCAGCCCGATAAGCGTGCCCAATAAAGGAAATCCCCAGCCTGAGTCATCTATCGATATCACTCTACTGGCTTCAGGCTTCGCAGGCGGCACAATCTTCCGGGCAAGCTGTCGCCCTTCTAACAACGCGGCGAGGATAGCCGTGTCTATGGTGACCACCTTCATTTTTCCTGAGCTGTTGGTGTATATCTTAGCATTCCACGATCGCGGCGCTCTTACTCCATCCCCTTTCAAATGGAGCACGAGCCACTGGTTATTCTCTTTCACTTCAGGCAAGCCCAGCTTCCTTAGCATCTCAAGTTGTGTTTGGGTAATTGGTTGTGTTGCCATTATCTCTTCTCCTCATTCCTCAGTGCAAGCAGAAAATACATTCTACCAGACACTCTTCTGCTTTTTCGTTTGTCTGAGCTTTTTCCTGCAGAATTAACCATACATGTTCCTCGAGGAGCGTTACAAAAAATTCTTCATGCGCCTCTATGAACATGATATACCGTCTTGCCATCTCCGAACATAGATAGTCACCCAGAGTTATCTTTACCTGGAATTGACCTGAACCCCACAACTTGAAGGCATTATTCCACTGCTTAACTGTCTTTATATACCTCAGATGTGCCTGGCCTGGATCAGTCTTGATATACTCTATGTCTGCTCTGATGTCAGCCTCCGTATTCAAGTGAAACGTGTCTTCATATCCTGGATTCTCGTCATTCCAGACCTTGTTCATTTTATTGATATTCTCTTCAGTCCTGTCTTTTAATGTTAAATTCAGATAGGTTCCCACAGCTCATTCCCTCCTTGCCTTATTCTCATGGGCAGGGGACTTGCATCCCCTCGCTTTAATGTATTCACTCACAGCCTCAGCCACCAGCACCGTTATCGGGCGGCGTGTACGGAGCTTCATCCTGTAGAGGTCTGCCATATCAGCTTCAGCTATCCTGTTACCGACCCAGGTGTACTTCGTGTATCTCATGTGATTCACCTGCTCCCTGCCGTACCGGTCTTTGACGTGTTCAGACCGCCAATATAATTCAGCGCCTGCCAGTCATACATCGTCAGCTTCGCTGCAGCAGCCTTCGCTTTCGAATGGTCCCGTAACATCAAGTCCTCGAGCTTGTCCTTGAGTCGGAATCCATGGTTTATCATGAACTTGTCCTGTCTCTTCTCCTGCGCTACGCCTATCGCAGACTGCTTTTCTTTTATGGTTATCACAGCAAACCCTGCTTCAGTGGCTCTCAGTTTGCCCTCTTTCTCAGGCTCTTCCCATACCTTGCAGATGCCAAATGCCAGGTCCTTGTTCAATCCGCCGATTTTGTCGATAGATTTCCACTGCGCTGGCGTCAGCTTGGCTGCCATTTCCTTTGCTTTCGCTGGATTCCTGACATAGAGGGAGTTCAGAGTTTTTTTCAGCTTGAGTCCTTTATCAAGCGGATCAATGTCAGGCGGTATGTCGGATTCTTCATCCCCGAATTCGATGTCATCCAGATGGGAAATGTAAGGTGTAGCACAGTAGTCTTCCCATGTAGGCTTTGGCTCATCTATTCCCGGTACTCTCAATGCAACCTCTGGCACATCAATGTCATCTCGCAGCATACTCAGGGCTGGCGACCTGATGAACTCAGTTTTTGGGTGAACGGTCTCGTTCTTCAGTTCTGTTATTGTTGTTTTCTCTGTCGCCTGGATCTGATAACTTCCACCGAAGAAATCAGTGATTGCATTGTGAATGTGGTAGCATTTCCCCACACGTATGGGTGGCTGATAAGCCTTCTTCCAGATAGTAAACCTGATATTTCCGGTTTCATCTCCGACAAGTCCTGCCTGAGCGATCTTATCTGACCTGGTGTCCCACAGCTTCAGTACCTTGATTTTCATAACAACGTTCCTGCCTGTTCCATCTATGTCGATCGCTGAAACCCGTACAGGTTTTCTGTTCCTGGAAATTGCTGCCTGACTGTTCTTTGTTCTGGATGAAAGTCTGGGAATAAAGATGGCGCACCCATCGATTATCAGCGTTCCTTTCGGGACAGGTTTTGGAGTACAGAGATCCATGAAGCCATCACTCAGTTTACACTGTGTTTTTCCTCCGCACATCCTGCATTTCTGGG
>JAUSDC010000079.1 GCA_030650845.1 Candidatus Methanoperedens sp. | reverse complement strand
AGGGATTACCGAAAAATAACATAGCGAAATATTTATTATATAAGCCACCGTATATAGCTGCATGGAGATTGAAAAGCAGTATATATGGTGGCTAAAAGCCATATCCGGAGCAGATGAAGTCCAAGCAAGACGTTTTGCCGGTGCAATAGCCCTTGAAATTGGTTGGGGTGGAATTTCAAAAGTAGAAGAACTTACTGGTATGTCCCATTCAACCATCGGTAAAGGGATAGAGGAACTTGAAACGTCAGAGACGCTTGAACCTCCAGAAAGACTTCGAGCAAAAGGTGGAGGAAGAAAAAAGTCAGAAATAAAAGATCCTGGAATCATTGAAGACCTTGAAAAAATCATGGATGAAAATACTTCAGGAGATCCAATGAGTCTTCTAAAATGGTCGAATAAATCTACATATAAAATCGCTGAAGAATTAGTAAAGCTAAATCATAAAATCGATCCAGATACAGTAGGTCGTATTTTAAAAGAAAACGATTACTCACTTCAGGCAAACAGGAAAAATATAGAAGGTTCCTCAGTACCAGAAAGAGACGCTCAGTTTAGGTATATAAATGAACAGGCTAAGGAATTCATTAATCAAGAATGTCCTGTAATATCTGTTGATGCAAAAAAGAAAGAAAACGTGGGGAATTTTAAAAATCCTGGTCAAAATTGGACAAAAAAAGGGCAAACCAGGGAAGTAAATGTATATGATTTTCTCTCACTTGGGGTTGGAAGAGCAACACCATATGGGATTTATGACGTAAAGAGAAATGAAGGAATGGTAAATGTGGGAATGAGCTATGACACCTCCGAATTTGCCGTTGAAAGCATCAGGCAATGGTGGCTTTTGTTTGGAAAAAACCAATATTCGAATGCAGAAGGATTAATGATCTGTTCAGATGGTGGGGGAAGTAATGGAAGTCGCAATAAGGGCTGGAAAATTCATTTACAGGAATTAGTCAATCAGATTAAGATACCTATAACTATCTGTCACTATCCTCCTGGAACAAGCAAGTGGAATAAGATTGAACATTGTATGTTTTCATTTATTTCGAAGAATTGGAAGGGACAACCCCTTGTCAGTTATGAGGCAATTATAAAACTTATAGGTGCCACGAAAACAAAAAAAGGTCTTACAATAGCAGCACGTTTAGATGAGAATGAATATCTTAAAGGAATAAAATTTACAGATGAAGATATAGCAAAACTGCACATGAAAACCCATGATTTACATCCAAAATGGAATTATTCTATTTTTCCAAACTGTCACTAATTTGGATAAGTTATTTTTCGGTATTGACTTAGCTATTGCAAGCAAGATTTAGATTTGAAAACCCACATTCACACAACTGGAACGCTACTCACGTCAAAAGATGCTTCATTAATAGCAGAATTGGTTGATGAGACAAGTATTACTATCCTAGGGGCACTGGCTCAGACACACGATAAAATCACTTCGGTGAATGGTTCTCTGAAATCAACTGAAAAAGGCTTGAAAGCCCTTCTCAATAAACATGGAAATGTGAGAACTTACCTAGTTCCAATGAAATCCAACTATAAAGAAACAACACAAATCATTGAGAAAGCTTATCAAATGGGATGCAGCAAATTCCGTCTTCTTTCGCTCTCACCAACTGGAAGAGCTCAAGAGTCGTTCAATGACATTTCACTTAATCTCAAGGAAAGAAGATGGTTGACTAATGAACTTATGATAATTGGGGAAAGGTTGGACATTGATATCGATGTAGGTTTCTGTACTCGACAAGATTACCCACAGCTTGGTGAATTACATGGTCATCAGACTTGTCTTGCTGCAGAAAACCGCATGCATATAGATGCTTTCGGGGAAGTTTTCCCATGTACTGCCTCATCGGGGTTGCAAGCATTTTCAGGAGGAAATATTAGAACGCATGACTTGGCAGATTTGTGGAAAGTTTCTCCAATGTTTCAATTCTTTAGGTACTTCCATTCCAATCCGCCTTTAAAGTGCCGAAGTTGCATTGAATATTGGCAATGTATGGGTGGTTGTCGGGTAATGATGTTTCATAGGTATCGAGATTTCACACTAGCTAAACCAGATTGCATATCTTAAGAGTCTTTGTCTTTACAAACTTTTTGATTGATAGGTTCCGTTCCTTTATAGTCAAATAGAAGAGGCCACACAAGATTGAATTCCTTGATTCTGATATGCGCTGATATAGAAACAGCTACTTCTCCTTATTACGCAAGAAGAAGTCTATAGACTCCTTACCTAACGCTGGCACGTCTTCAGAACTCAAAATCTTCGAAGCCGGCTTATCCAACCGGTGGATTACCAAAGTGCAAAAAGCTTGACCTTTTTTCAATAGAAAAGGGTCTTTAGAATGATTTGCAAAAGCTACAACTATCTTTCCGTACCATGTCGGGTCTATTTTCGTCATACTCTGCATGACTCCCTCTCGCACAAAAGAAAATCTGGGCATCGCTGAAGCAGCAAATTCTCTTGGGAGACCGATATATTCTTGCGTTAGGACGAAGAAGATTTCACCTGGTTCAATAAAAGCTTCCTTTTTGCTTATCATGGAAATTTTCCGTTTCGAGTTTAGCTCAAAAACCTCGTCTCCGACACATAAATCATAGCTGAAAGGCCCTGAATTATTGATGTTGAAGGGATCAATTAATATCCTCCCTTCAATCGAATCCCAATCTCGCTGTTGAAACAATTTCTTTGCAACTTCGTATTCTTCTTTAGGAAATACCAATTCTTTTAGAGACGTATCCGAAACAGTGCACATACCATTCACCTTTGCTAGTGGATTTTTGCATCATTTAAATTTTTTGGTATGACTTTCGGCAGTTTTTCATAATTCTTCTAGCATTCATTGCCTTATCTGAGGGCTTCAATCGGCAATCGTAAATCATAAATCGTTGATGATGTGGTGTTGTGTTTAACACAACATCACTGATTTCTGATTGCAGATTGATGTCTCCCGATGGATAAGTCGCCAATATTCAGAGGGATCGGACGAAGCGCAGCGGAGTGCGGTGAGTGGTCACTGCTCGCAAAGGCGATGGGCAGCTCGAACTACCCCAAAAAGCTGAAATTCAAGATTCTTGGATATATTTAAATAGTATTGATTTTTATTAATAATAAATGGTTACATTCGAAGATCCTAATTTAATTATCGGTATATTAGGTATTATATTAACTATTATAACATTTTATGTAACATATAAGCAAACTATAGGTGCAAGTATCGAGAGAAAGGCAGCCGTTCGTCGCGATTTAGTATCTTCAGTTTCAAGATTGGTTGCACATGACCAATTGGATGTAAACCAGGAAATTATTCAAGGTCTTATTAGAAGTAAGGCACGTGAATATAATATTAATTTTGAGAATATGCCCAATCCAATTGCAATTTTTGAAGATTCAATGACAAAGTTTATAGAAAATGAGTTCATGTCGCAAGAAACAAAAAAAGGACTTATTAATAAAATTTTATCAGTTCAACGCTCGTACTTAGATACCGCTAAAATAATTGGGGAGTCAAAAGAAGAAGCTACAGAAGAAATACCATTTGAAATTCTAATTTCCACTATTACTTCGCTTATCATCGGTATAATTGGTATATATGTTTTAGGAAGTCTAACAAAAAGCTTGTATGGAACAACATTTATAATTACAGATACTCTCTTATTAACTGCAATTATCATTACAGTCACTGGTCTTACAATAATTCTATATTTGAGAATAATGGCAGATAGACAAAAGAAATTATCTGAAAATAAACTCTACTCAGGAAAAGAATTTGAGAATCTTGTATTCTCCACCATAGTGAAATATATTGGTGAAAGAGGAAATGTCAAAAGAAATTACTTAGTAATCTCAGAAGATGGAAGAAAATGGGAAATCGATTTGTTGATTGAATTAAGCGACAAAAAAATACCCATTGAAATAAAGTATAGAAAAGATAATATTTCTATTGATTCTATATATCAATTAATTTCTGATAAAAAATTTTGGGATCTTCAGAAAGCCATTATAATAACTAATGCTCAAATCACAAAAGATGCAAAGATTTTAGCTGAACAAAATGATATTATTACCATAGAAAAAGTTCGTAATGAAGCTGATATTACTAATGTCTTAAACCATGTAACTATCATTTAATTTTTGCGCCTGCATCTATTACCAGCACTTCATAAACCAATGAAATCCAAATCATCTAGCATCCTCGCTGATGCATCCACGCCGATGCACCCACCCCCCACACACCAAATTCTCAGATCACCGCTTGCTTATCACAGATTAAAGATTGTAGCTTGATATTGAAATAGCTAGAGTAAGCGGATGGCTTTCGCCATCTACTCCTCATCAAACTGCACGAACGGATTTCCCGTATGCAGCTTTCGTTTGGCTTTTCCCTTTGCAGGAGATAGGTTCATTCAGCAACGAAGTAAGTGAAACCAATCCCATTTTCCTCAATTCAGCCTCAGGAAGCGTGAACAAAATGGTGTTCCAGTTACGCTTTTTAGCCTCAAAGCTCCTCAAGCGTCCCCTTATATAACCATCTAACTCACTGAACAATGTCTTTACTGTACCTTCTTTGAAATAGTTCCCCCACCCTCGAATTACAGGATTGAGGAAACGTATTACAGTTTCAAGGTTCACAGGCTGCTGACGCCTTGTCCGTCGTTTTATCTCTTCCTTGAACTTC
>JAUSDC010000078.1 GCA_030650845.1 Candidatus Methanoperedens sp. | reverse complement strand
CAAAAGATGATTGTGCAGCATTGGGATTGTCTACGGAATAATATTGTCCCAAAGCCTGATTAACAAATAATTATTAATAATAGATTAAGACCCTAAGATTAAAAAATGGAGTTTATCAACGTTTATCATGAAAATAATCTCGGTTGTAGGGTATAAAAAAACAGGGAAAACCACATTAGTGGAAAAACTGGTATGTGCATTGAAAAACTACGGCTCAGTAGGAACAATAAAACATCTCCATGAACATAATATAAACAGACCAGGCACAGACACATGGAAACATGCAAGTGCTGGTGCTGATGTGGTTATTGGTGTCACTCAAAGTGAACTTGTAAAATTCTCGCGTGAAAATAATCTTACAAAAGCCCTGGATGAACTTGCAGATACAGGAGTGGATTTTGGAGTGGTTGAAGGTTTTAAAGAAAGTAAATTGCCTAAAATAGCGCTGGGTAATGTTGAGGCCATTAATATTCTTAAAAGATTGAATAAACCAGAGAGTGTTGATATTGAAGACATAATCAATATTATACTGGAACAGCCGGAATATCATACTTTGAATTCATTACTTGCGAAAATCCGTATATCCAAAGATATAGACAAAAGTGGAGCCATCGGAACTTTCACAGGAATTGTCAGGGCAACCGAAAAGGAGACTCGTACAGAGTTTCTCGAATTTGAGGAATATAGCGATGTTTCCCGACAAAAGATGAATGAAATATGCTCAGAACTTAAACAAAAAGATGGGATTATCGATGTCCTGATGCATCATAAAACAGGCATCATTTTGAAAGGAGAGGATATATTGTATATTGTCGTGGCCGCAGCACACAGGGAACAACTTTTTCCCATTCTAAGGGAAGCGATCGAACGTTTGAAGGCGCAAGTGCCAATCTGGAAAAAGGAGCATACTCAAAATGGTGAATTCTGGGTGCACGACACAAACAATATTTAACTGAAATATGTCCTGTTCAGCTCTCATTCTTGCTGGTGGAAGAGGCAGCCGCCTGGGATTCCGTGAAAAAGCCCTTATTGATATAAATGGGAAACCATTGATAGCTTATGTCATTGAAAAGCTGGAAAAAGTAGTGGATGAAATAATAATTTCCGTTCGGAATGAAACACAGGGTGAACTTTTGAAAGCGATATTCCCGAACCTTCGGTATGCTTATGACATGTATGAAAACACAGGTCCGCTGGCAGGCATACTTTCAGGGCTTACTATCTGTAAGGATGAGTTTTGTTTTATTGCAGCGTGCGATATGCCTTTTATTAATGAAAAGGTCGTAAATTTTCTTTTTTCAAAGTGCAAGGATTATGAGGCAGCTATCCCACTTCATGGTGATGGATTTCTTGAACCCCTTCATGCTGTTTATAATCGCAGTGCAATGTTGAGTGAAACAAAAAAATCACTCGAAAACCGTGAAACTACTATACTGGCACCTATTTCAAGACTTCATGTAAATTATATGCCTTTTGAAGAGCTAAGCAAAATAGACCCAGATTTAACAACATTTATGAATATCAACACTTGCGAGGATATCGAAAAAGTTGAATCATGAAGCCTCCGGTAATCTGCATAGTAGGAAAAAGCAAAAGCATGAAATTAATGATCATGCAAGAATTGATCTTAGAGTTGAAAGCTCAGAGATTAAGAGTAGGTGCCTTGAAATATCATAAACATGGGGATTTTGAGATCGATATCGAAGGCAAAGATACATGGAAATATGCAAAAGCAGGAGCTGATATAGTTGCTATTTTTTCATCGACAAAATTTGCAGTTATAAAAAAAGCAGGTGGCGAACCAGATATTGATAACATCATTGAAAACCACTTCTCAGATTGTGATATCGTGCTTGCTGATGGATTCACACTTTCCGCCAAACCAAGAATAATAGTCATAGAGAGTGAAGAGGATATTGATGTATTCAAACGAGGGTGCGAAGTTGTATCAGTTATCGACAAAAATGTTGGAAATGAGGACATACTTGCCCTTGCTCTTAGAATTACGAAATTTTGCGGTTTTGAATAATATAAAAATTAAAAATTTTTTTCACCCGCTCAATTGATCAACCTCAGAACTAATTTCCCTTAATGTCTCGATAGCTGATGGAGGCGAGCCGGCTCCCTTGTGGCAGCTAATGCAGGTATTATATGTTTCAGCCCATACATTTTCAAAGCCCTTAGCATCCTTCTTAGAAGCTGCATCCCTTAATTTCGGAATATACGTGTTTCGGAAATCCTGGATAGTGGGAGCTCTTTGAGAATCCATAATAGCAGCATCTTGCAGCGTTTTATCCAATTCGTCTATCTCAATTTTTGCAGCATCCCATCTTGCAAACTTTCCTGCATAATCAAGGGAGAGCATTCTGCGACCTATCTCCTGCATGTCCCTGATGAACGAAACTTTTTCTTTTTCTGCCAAAGATATTTTTACATCCTTTACCGATGAATCAACTGCTTTTATTGAGGAATCAATTTCTTTTATTGACATCTCAAGTTTCTTGACATCAGAAGATACAACGTTTATTTCTCCAGATATCTTTTGCTCAAGGAATATTCCCAGGATTATGCCTATCACTACTGCAGCAAGCACAAGCAATGTTTTATTTTCACCATTCATTTATCTCACCTCTACTCTTGTTCATATTTTCATCATTAATAAAATCTTTTAATATGCCGACAGCATGCCCATAAAAGCCGATTTTGTCATTCTTTATTACATCTTCACAGAATTTCGGGACCCATGTTGAGAAATGTTCCTTCATAAATGAATCATGTTGATCTCGGATTCCATTTTCTGTGAGATAATACAGGAATTCCAGTTCAACTGCAACATGGTCGGGAAGATCGTGGAATTTTTCAATCACATTCAATCCGGCCTTGTTATAAAAATCAAGCACAGATAATGTGGAATGTCCCATTATGATATCTTCCCTGTACATTGATTCATAAGGAGGGCACGGAACCTGTGGAATTGCAGTTGTAAAAAGCCTGGTGTACTCGACAGCAATCATTTCATGGAATTTCTCATCATCCTTTTCCCTGTTCTTCTTAAGAAAAGTGGAGAAACCACTAATATTGGCTTTATCCAGGAACGTTACATCCTCAATAAAGCCATCCCTCAAATATGAAGTGAATTCCCTGTCAGGTTTATGAAAGATCAGACTCAATATGTTATAAAATTCTTTCTCCATAATTAAGGTTGAGAGGGGAGGAGTTTAATAAACCTCAACCCTATGATATATGCTATTCCTATTGCGCCAACTACACCGAGAATAATAGCGACCTCTGCTCCTGATATTGAATATATTGCAGGTTCTCCGTATAATCCCATCATAGTCCTTCCAACAACCTGCTGAGAAGGTACTGATTGACCTGGTATCACAAGGTTGAACCTTTCCGCAAACACTCCAATAACTGCTAGCAGGGAAGCTATCTGCACCTTGATCATAGTCTTCTTTGAAGAGAGGATGATTATTGGTACCACTGTCCCAAAGATTATCTGTATCCCCCAGAACACGAAACTGTATGGGCCTGAGAACAGGAATTTTGACATCTCTCCTCCCCCCATTCCTCCATAAGTGCGTACGATGTTTTCAATGAACACAAGGAACAACTGAAGGAGCAGGAAAGCCATAAGATATTTCCCCAATCCTACTACAAGTTTCTCATCCATCCTGTACCCTATCAACTTGAAAGTAATGGTGAGGATCAATATGAGCAACGCTACTCCAGATGTCAGGGCTGCTACAATGAAAAGTATTGGGAGAAGCGGCGAGAACCAGAGTTCTTTAGCCACTATGAACCCAAATATGGCACCGGTACCTGTGTGTACGAATATCGCAAGAGTTGCTGCCAGGGCTCCGAGGAGCTTTGTAGTTTTCAATAGATCCTCTCTAAATGTTGTCCAGAGATATACAATTGATAGAATAATATATCCTGTATATAAGAAAGAATTTACCGCGAACATCGATGTCAGGTTACTTGGCCCATATAGGAATAGATTCATGAACCTATCCGGGCGACCAAGTTCCCCTAATATAGTTGTCAGGGCTCCGATTATAAGGAGTATTGCAAGGAATATGGATACTCTTGATACAGGCTTATATTCTTCTTTTCCGAAAACATAGGTCAGGGATGAGAGCATAAGAGCGCCCGCACTTGCCCCTATGAAAAATATTACCGATGTTATAGGCAGGCCCCAGGGAACAACATTGCTCGTACCGAAACTTTCATGGCCCTGGGTCATACCCTGGATAAATTCGTATAAGCCCACAGCTACCATTATTGCCAGGATCCCGATCAAAACGTAAGACCCGGTAGATTTCCCATTAATTTTTGTGTATTCCATGTTTTTGTCTCCTAATCCAGATAATATACCTGAGGTTCCGTACCCAGGTCTGCACGAAGCTGATAATTCCTTCTGCTGCGAAGCAACTTTGAGACCTCGCTGTCAGGATCATCCAGGTCACCGAAAGTCCTTGTCCTTGCGGGACACGCCTGGGTACATGCAGGTTCAACACCATCGGGTGAGCCGATTTTTTTCCCTTCAGCTATCGCTTTATCTATCCTGTGGCGGCAGAACGTGCATTTTTCCACTATGCCTGATATTCTGTGTGGAACATCAGGATTATGATAATCCTTTGTTTGTATCCACTCCAAAAAGAATGGTGCTGACTAAACTGCCAAAATTTTACAGTATATCAATTCCGCAAGTGATGGCATCTTAAAATTCTTACTGACTCTATCACTGATATAGTCATAAGCACTAACCCCTAACTTTTTTGCAGTCTGAACAATAGTCAAAAAGGTATCACTTGCTTTTGTACCTTCTTCCGTCATCGTGTGCAAACTCACATCTCGTTTGCGAACCTGTGTCCTCGCTCCCAGTTCAGCATCATTGTTATGCAATGGGATTTCAGGATATTTCAAAGTAAGGAGGAGTTCTGTTTTATTTTCCTTGGTTTTTTCAATCCGCTCATTCAATGCCTGATAATTGGTTTTTGTGGAAACTAACCCATCAAACTCGGTGGATAATTGTTCAGCATTTTCTTGAGTCGGATTTTCTCTGAATTGCAAGAGCTTCCGATAATAATTCCAATAACGACTTTGATAATCTTCAAGTTCTTTCTTGTGCAACGGAACTATCGGTTCTAACTTTTTATAGTTTCTCGCATCGTGGATCCAGCATAGGGCTTGCTCTTCTGTAAGCTTCTTGAACTGTGGAGCTCCATCGCTTAAAAGTGCTTTTATTACTGGAAAATCAGTTCGATTGTGATAAGCTGCAATGGCCCCTGCTTCCATAATTCTTGTTCGCTGATTTTGGCCTTTATTGGGGTTAGGAAAAATTTCAGCCATAAGTTGTGCCATTCGATTTTCATCCAATACTTTATCGAGAACACTATCTCGTAATTTGGAAATTATCCTATTCGATAATCCAAAAGATTCCAGCAAGGCAAAAGCTTCTTGATTGAAAAAATAGATTCGTGCTTTTCCACCTTGCAGAATATCCAAAATACTCATACGATCTTTTGTGGGAATCGTAAAATAAGCAGTATAGAATGGATTGCAGATAATTTGTACATACTGATTTTCTCCATTAACTTTAGTTCCCGTATCATCTATTTGCTGATATCTTGTAGATTTCAATCCAGCCTCGAAAATATCAGCTTTCTCTTGATGGAACGTTTCGAGATTTTTCGTGAGAATACGGGAAATAGTGGCTGGAGATATGAAGATTCCAATGTTCTCAAGAAACTCATGTATCTTTGGCTCGGATACATTTGAAGCATGCTTGAGTGTGATTATTAAAGACTTCACTCCATTGCCAAATTCTCCCTCTATTCCATGTGGTAACTCCCCGCGGTATGTCCGATTTTGTGATGGAGAATACCAAACTTCTTTACGATATGCAGTGTTTTTCGTGGTTATGATAATATCCTGAACCACTACAGTATCGTAGTATTTGAACTCGGCATCTCCTGGTAAGATACTCGGATCGACTTTGCAATCTTCAGTAACGTTGATTTTTATCTTACTCAGTTTCTCCTTTGATTTCCTTTCACCAAGTGGAATTGGAGTTTTTCTTTCATTTTCGGAGGAGATATCTTTTTTCTGTTTCTGGACTGGAAATTTTGGTTTACCCTGTTCTCCTTTTAAGTGGTTCAGTTCATCTCGAGTTTTCTGCAATTCTCCTTTCAATGCTTGAACTTCCTCATTCAATTCCTCGATGATGTGAAGAAGGAGGCGAAATGCTTCTGCCACATTTTTATCTGAAATTTCATCTGGTTGTATTTTTAATGATTCTAAAATATTCGTAATTCCAGATGGATTCATGATGGATATTACAATAACTATTCTATTATTTCTATTTTTCTGTAAACATAACGACTCTGCTTTGTTATTACTCCCGAAAATGATGCATTAGCAAAGATTCCGTGTTTTTTGATTTACCATTTAATTTGAAGGGGATACAATTTTTCTTTCGATTGAGCACTGATCAACGGACTGTAAGCATCCACACATATGAACCTGTCAATATATGGTTGGATATCCCAACCCAGATCTTTGATCTGGTTTTTCGTAGCGTCAGGTTTGCACCTTGATTCAATATAAATACATGTCCCCCTATTTTTGAGAGTATTATAAACTGTTTGAACCCAGAAGATCTCTGCTTCTACACCCGGCAGGAAATAATAAACAAGACTTTTACCTTTGGGTATACCTCCACCAAGGCATTCATCCAATTTTGAGATGCCAGTTTCCATCCTGCAATTTCCTTCCCGAAGCATTATGATGCGACCACCATAGCGTTTTCAAATCCTTGAAATGGATTTTGAATAGACGCCATGAAATAATATTCACTTGAATATTCAACCTATTTATTGTTTATTCCCTATTTAAATTCTATCTTCATACTTTTCTTGATTAACATATTCGCCCCATCTATCTCATATTCAAACCATTGAGTAGGTTTAGGTGAAATACCTATTATTCTTATGAAATTTGTATCGTTTTCGGATTTGACCTCTATAATACCATCACACAGTTGTTTCAATGTGGTATATGTCTTCTCGTCATGCATTCGACTATCCATCACATAGATTCCAAGCCCCTTGGCGGCTTTAATACGACCCGTAAGAACATGTAGAAACCTGAAAACCGTTTGAACTTTTGAATACAACAATATTGTAGAAAGAGAATTGAAATGAAGCTGGAGTTTTTTGATATTCTTCTTAAAATATAAATCCTCAAAAAACTGGCTGATTTTCACACCAATGGATGTTAAATCTGCCGGGCTACTAACTATTTCAATATTTTCTATATCAACCTCTGGTTCGCCAACCGTTTTTGAAACACAATCTACAATACCTATATTTGAAAATGAAGGAACTGGGATGATTTCTTTTAACCGTTCTATAATTTGAGTTGCAGGTTCATGAGTAGTTATAATTATTACAGCAGTTTCATTATTTGCCGTATAGCTATTCATAAAATGATTCAATATGATTTCTTTTCCACACATTGGAGGACCTATTAACAAGATATTTGAGCCTTCTTTTAGCCCCCCAATTGCATCAAAATCCTCGATGCCAATTGAATAATTATTCATTACATTTCTCATTCAAAATTTTCAGTTCCGAGGGCTTAAGCTCGACCCAGAAGGATATAATTGTTTCCTATGTCATGGCTGTGGGACATAATTAGGCCGGGGTATAAGTTCAACAAATTATGCCAAACACCGGTGCAGGTTAATGATGTTCGAATCCGATCATCCCTTTTTTGTCCCACTTTCCATCCGAACCATCTTCGTGGCCATAACCAATATTTGCACTTCTAACATATCCTGAAACTTGCGCCTGAATTGAAACACTAAAATCAAGTTAATCATTGGAAATACAAACCAACGAGCATTCTCATCTTGATTACAATAATCAAAACTCCAGCGGGGAGCCTAATCTATGGGCTTGATGGCATCCGCACTCCACGCCAAAAAAAATGACCATCATTCTTCCGACCTCCGATCTCAATAAATTTCAATGGATTGCCCCTGACGGTATTTTCCTGGATGCATGCAGACATCAGCAACCTTTTCAGCAACTTCTTCCGGTTTGAGGTCTGCCTTTTCACCAGGGAACAACCGTTTGAACATCCCCGTATCCACACTGCGAGGGCATAATGCAACGATTTTGACATTATTAACCTCCAGTGCAGCAGATTCGGTAAGTCCTATCACCGCAAATTTTGATGCGCAGTATGCACCCAGCTCCGGAATTCCGTCCTTCCCCGCCCCTGAGGAAATGTTTATTATCAAGCCTGTGCTTTTCTCCATTTCTGGAATAATATTCTTCATATACAGGAAAGTGCCTTTGACATTCACGTGCATTACTTCCTCAAATTCTTCGACCCCGGTTTCCCATATGTATTTTTTTAATCCCTTCCCTGGTGGTAAACAGTGCCAAAGAAGGAACATTCAACTGGATCGCTTCTTCGTGGTGCATATATGCTTTCTCAACTTCCTTGATATCCACGTCATTAGGGAAATTAATGGTCTTTGACACCGCATCATCGCAGTACTTCTGGAAAACAGCCTGGATCCTCACATGCGAATCGGGCGCAACGTCAAATGCTGTCACGAACATGCGCTTCACTTTCTCGGGTATCTATTAAAATATAGATCTCATCGCCAATTTTCGCAGTTGGGTATACCCATATGCGCCACAGACGCATTTTAGGTTACAGGTGCTCAAAGCCTCGCCTGAAATCCAGGCAAAAACATCTCAGTTGAAACAGGGGTAGAAGTTATAGCTGCGTATGATGGTATGAAGCTGGAGCTTGAAGAGATGGTCTAAATTTTACTTTTTACAGATTCTATTTTCTCATCCATACCCTTTGGAGCATCCCTTCTGTCATCGATTGTAATGTGCATGACCACCCTCTTTACGCCTTTCTTAATAACAGCTTCGTGCGCTGCTCTCATTGCGTTGAAAGCTTCATCAATGGAAGATACCTCTATTACCGTTCCCATCGGAGTTAACTGGTATTTAACACCCGATTTTTCGATAGCTTTTACAGCATCGGAAATATGAGAGCTCATGCTTGTGCTTCCCGTGCCCAGAGCGACGATCTCAAGTTCCGCTGTGATAATCGGTTTCATATTTAAATCCTGAATATATACTGGCTATAATTAATCTTCTAACCAATAACTAACCACAAAAATATAATGGATTTTGAGGCGTAAATAGCTTATGGATAAGACGAAACTTTCAGGCAATGGCGTCAATAAAGTTTCTGTCGTTCAACAAAAATAAATTTACTTGATTCATTGATTATAAGCCTACGCAATGTGAATTTTACACCACCACATCATTCTTCTAATGAATGATGATAGTGTAACATGTTACACTATGATTTTACACTATGTAGCAGGGTTAAGTTTAGATGAAATTGATTAAACTTATGAATCAGTAGAGGCAATTTCACAGGATATGCTGAGCGTTTGTACAAAAGTTTTAACAGAAGACTAATTGACGCCATAGAGTTTCCACCTGCGCTCTCTTGAATTCCCCTGCTGCTTTACCCAGCGACCGCGCCAGTTCAGGGAGTTTTGAAGGGCCGAATATAAACAACACCACAATCAAGATCAATATCAGTTCTTGAGTTCCTATCATCAATTATCACTTTGGTTTTTTATTATTTAACCTTTTCGTTCAAGACATCTTTTTCTGAAACAAGGAAGCCCTTTGTTATTTTTCCTATGCCCCTGTATATTTCATTACCGCTTTTTTCAAATAATTCATCACAGAAAACAGGAGCCCATTTCAGAAGATGATCATTCAGGAATTCTTTCTGCATCATGAGTGATCCATCTGACAATTCTTTGCAAAGATTCCCCATGAATCCAAGTTCAACAGCAATATGATCTTCTGGTTCGTGATATTCTTGCGATATCTTTAATCCTGCTTTCCTGTAATTTTCTTTGACCTTTATCAAAGACTTTCCCATTATAGAACCGTCCATGTATCTTGATTCATAAGGGAACATCGCAGGCACAGGACCAATAAAAAGTCGGGTGTATTCCCTGCACATTTTCTTATGAATATCTGATGCATCAGTATTAGATCGTCTGAATTTTTCAAATAGGGAAAGTCCTTCGGAAAGATCCTTATTTAACAATGAAGTCTTCGGGAAAATTAGTTTTCCATCCGCAATATCCTTTGAAAGTTCAAATGGCGGCTCCTCTACGAACATCCTTGAAAGGAATGCATAATAGTTCGCTCTCGCCATTAAAATTTCATCCTTCATGATAATACCTCCATTCTCATGATCGCTCTTGCAGGTCTGCAATTTTCGCAGTACGTGAGCAATTCAGTTTGATTTCTTATTAGCTCTATCTGTTCTTTCGGTCCAATATCATCCCTCACGTTCTCTATGAACGAACATGATATCCTCTCAAAGGCAGCTCTTGTCATGTATGGCTTCCTGCATGAAGCGCACTCCTGTTGCTCTGACCTGAAGATCGTGGATTGAGAATTATCGATCAGTTTTTTCATGTCAAGCACCCGTTTCATTGTCAGCGCTTTCTCAGGACATGCCTGTTCACAAAGTCCGCAGGCTATGCAGTTCCCATACATGTATGATATGCTGCCTTCATCTCTCCCGAGCGCGCCTGCGGTGCACATTGATGTGCAGGCGCCGCACACGGTACAGGATGAACTTATTGATATGTCAGCAAAAGGCATGGTGGCATTCTCAATAACGGTATGGGGAACGATCCCTGTCTTTGCAGCAAGAGAGGATATGAGTTCGATCAGTATCTGGCGGTTTGATACGTTTTTCAATACCACAGGTTCAAACATTCGAAGCGGGCTGGGGGTGATTTGTTCACAGAAAGATTCGATCGAACGAGCCAAACTTTTTGTGTTTTTGATATTTTTAATAATGCTTAAGCGACCTCCAAGGTTGAATTCGTCAAGTATTTGCCTGGCAAGTCCAGAAGTCACTTTGCTGAATTGACCTGTGCATTCATCACATCCAGATATGATCACGCCGTCTGCTCCCAGATCAAAAGCCCTGAGGATATGCGTTTCTGAGATTCCTGCAAGGTCGGGGACAAATAGAGGAAGCACTGCCGGGTATTTTATCTTCTTTGGTCCTTTGGCATCAAGCAGATGTCTGTTATGTTCGCAAGTGAACATGAGTATCTTATGCGCTGTTTTTTCTGGCACATGATCCAATGACCCAAGAATAGAATCCATCTTATAATAAATATTCTCTTCCATCCTGAAAAGCGATAGCGGACAGGCAGAAGCGCAGGCGCCGCATCCTGTGCATGATATCTCATCAAATGTGATGTTATCTCCGCTTCGCGTTATGGCATCATGCATGCATGCGTTCTCACAGAGAGTGCATCCCTTAAAGCCGCTTTTTCCAGAAGCGCATCCTTTAAGGTCTGCAATTGCCGGAGCATAACGTATTTTATCATTTTTTCGCTTCATTATCTACTCCCAAATTTCTTTTTTCAGTCGGTTTCCCTGCGATTCCTTGTGATTATACCGTAAAGCAATGCTCCAATATTGACTATGACAAAGAGCAGCGCTATGTTAATTCCAATTATCACGAATACCGCAACTGCAGGATTCTCGATCTTCAATACAGCAGCTATGAAGCTCAGGTAAATTATTGCCACTACTATAGCGCCACTATACCTTATTTTATTCTGCATCAATATTATCGCCTCTCTGTAAATCTTCATGCCACTGGGGATACTTTTCTTTGACTTCTTCTTCAGGCATTGAACCTGTGAATATGCACCTGTCAATGCGGAAGTTCTCAGGATTAAAATGCACCATGTAAGAATGGAATGCTATGCCACAAACACTCACAACTGCAAATGCGGCATGGATGTATCGTGCCGTAAGAAGGTACTGGGGAGGCATGAATACCAGGGATTGCCATGAAAACCATAATATGCTCCCTGTCACAAGGAATATTGCCGCCTCTCCGAAAAAGCTCCAGAATTCGGCTTTTGCTATCCAGCTGTATTTCCCATACCTGGGAGGTTTATCAGCAGATAACCTGAGTATATGCTTCCCATCATTGACAGCATCCTTGATGTCTTTTGTCTTTATCCAGACATCTGTAAAATACGACCTGCCTATAAAAATATCATACAGCCCGTGATATACAACCAGGTAAACTCCTGCCATTATGAAACCCACAGCAGCTATCCTGTGTATCAACATAGTCACAGGATATCCACCCAGAAGAGCCGGTATCCAGCCTATCTGGTCAGGGAACGTGATAGGAAGCCCTGTAATGTAAAGGACAAGTATACTGAATGCGCCAAGAGCATGGATGGCAACCTGGCTTTTGCTGAAACGTCTTATTTCTGCCATATCTATTTCTCCGTTCTTTTTGATCTGAAACAATTAAGAAGCCTCAAGAACAAAGGTCTTGTCCCAAGCTGTTCTCTTGAGGATTCGTGGTAAAGGCCGAATGTTGACAAACCCGCTATGAAAAGTATTGCCAGCACGATCACTATGGGCAGTATATAATTTATATAGAAGTTCAGAGCGATGCCCTGTGAATATATTTCCTGCACCGGTATCCTGCTTATGCCGGGTGTCTTGATCATGTACAGAAAAAAACTAGCAGCACCCAATATAATAAAAGTTGCTGCTAATGCGGCCTGTATGACTTTAGTCTCATTCATTTTTTCCATAAATCACCTTAAGCCACATCAGGTACTGCTCCAGATGGTAATTTCCCAGCAATGCGTTTCTTATATTCTTCCGTTATAGCACCAATGTCCCCTGCAAGCAATGCCTTTGTCCCGCAGAATACAGAGCACCTGGGTTTTGCCTCACGCTGAATCAAATTCCCATCTTCGTCTTTCTGGTTGAATGGTTCAATGCAGAAGGTACACTTGTCCATCTTGCCTTTTGAGCCGAACAGCCCTGTATCAGGGAACTGGGGCGCTCCGAAGGGACATGCATAAAGACAGTACCCGCATCCGATGCACTTGTCCTTGTTAACAAGCACTACCCCATCGTCTCTTTTGTATATCGCGGTCACTGGACATGCAGAAAGACAGGGCGGTTTTGTGCAGTGCATGCACGGCATCGGAACGTTCGTTTCTCCAGGTTTTCCTTCATTGATCGTTACAACTCGAAGTCTGCGTATTCCCTGCGGGACTTCATTGAATTGTTTGCATGCAGCCTCGCAGCCAGTGCATCTGATGCATCTTGAAGTGTCAACCAAAAATTTATTCGTTGGCATGTTTTATCCTCCCTGTGCTTTATACACATTACAGAGACCAACTTTTGTTTCCTGCATGGCTGTTATTTCATCATAACCCGGCGCAGTAACGATGTTACAGGAATCCCCATATACGTATTCGCCTGTGCCTTCGGGATACCTGTCCTCATAACTTGCGCCCTCGAAAACTCCTGCCCAGTGATATGGCATGAACACAGTCTTTTCATTGACGCGTTCTGTTATCTTTGCCTTGACCAAAACTTTTCCCTGGTTAGATTCAACCCAGACCATCTCGCCTTCCTTCACACCTATATTCCCGGCAAGTGTAGGATTGATCTCAACATACATGTCAGGCTGGATCTCAGCAAGGATCTTACTTCCCCTTGTCTGCGCGCCGCCTCCCATGTGCTCCACCTGTCTGCCTGTTGTGAGGATGATAGGGAACTTCTTGACAAGCTCAGGATTCTGTGCGGTCTTGAACTCGCAGGGCACGCGGTAGTATGTTTTATCTTTGTCCGCATACGTTGGATATTTTGCGATCAGGTCTGGTCTAGGGCTTTCGATAGGCTCTCTATGAATTGGGACCGGATCTGTGAGATCCCATGCCCAAAACCTTGCCCTTCCTCTTCCTGTGGGCGGATCTCCAGCAGCAAGAGCAAGCTGCACTGCTTCGCCTGTGGTATCAAGTGCATAGTTTACACCAGCTGCATTTGAATACATCTTCTTGCCTCCTTCTGCCTTTAGCATGCTCTCGCCCACATGCAACTTGTACTTGTTATCAGCCACCTTATCACCCCACAGGGCGCGGAAATCGTGCCCGCCTTTGCTCACAGGTTTGCTGTCGTCCCAGAGAAGAGGAGTGCCTGGGTGTTTCTCATCCCAGCAAGGCCAGGGCAGTCCGTAATATTCGCCATCACATGGACCGCCTCTTGCCATAATATTCTCAGGATCAAAAGTGCTGCTGTTCTCCATGTGCTTTCGGATTCTATCTGGCGTTCTTCCCATCATTCCGATGCTTCGGACACCTTTGCATATCTCTTTAGTGTAGATATCATCCACGCTGCTATATGTGAAGTACTGCCCGAAACCCAGTTTATCAGCCAGGAGTTTCAATATCTCAAGATCAGATTTGCTCTCAAAGAGCGGGTCTATTACTTTATACCTCCACTGCGCTGACCTGCCGCTTGTTACTACCATTCCTTCCTTTTCCATTACAGTAGCAGCGGGGAGGATTATTATTCCGTCATTGCGCTCCGGGAGTGAGGATGTCATAGTGGCTCTCGGGTCGATGTTCACGATCATCTCAACTTCTTCAAGAGCTTTCTTTTCTTTTTTCATCTGGGTTATGGAGTTGAGGCTGTGCCCCCAGACGATCACCATCTTAATGCGGTTTGGCTGGTTTATGTCGTCTCTTATTGCACCTTCATACCAGCGTGAATCTGTCATCCCGTTCCTGAGCATGAGGTCTTTGCTCGCGAACCTTTTTACCATGTCGTCATAACCGATACCCCATATGTTGCACCACATCTTCCAGGCAGGTTCTGAGGAGACACTCTGATAACCTGGCAGATAATGCGACAGGCATCCCATATCTGTTGTTCCCTGAACATTGTCATGACCGCGCAGCGCAGCGCAGCCGCCGCCTGATTTACCCACATATCCGAGCAGTAATTGCAATATCGCATAGCTGCGTATGTTCTGGCTGCCGACTGAATGCTGAGTTCCGCCCATTGACCAGATGATCGCCATTGGACCATTTTCTTTGAAAATACGGGCTACCTCTTTGATCTTATCTGCAGGCACGCCTGTTATATCTTCAGCCAGTTCAGGTGTATAGTCCTTGCATACATCCCAGAACTCATCAAATCCATGAGTTCTCGCCTCGATAAATGCTGTATCATGCCATTTGTTGTTCACTATCACGTTGCATATAGCAAGGATAAGAGGTATGTCAGTACCCGGTCGAAGGCGTAAGTGAAGATCAGCCTTTGATGCAGTCCTTGTGAACCTGGGATCTGCAACTACGATCTTTGCGCCTCTTTCTTTTGCAATAAGAGCATGCTGCATTGCTACAGGATGCGCTTCGGCTGCATTCGAGCCAATGAAGAAAAGGCATTTGGAATGCCGCAGGTCGTTATAATTATCAGTTTGCGCCCCGTGCCCCCAGGTTGGGATAAGACCTCCTACTGTTGTGGAGTGGCATATCCTTGCCTGGTGGTCAACGTTATTGCTGCCCCAGAAAGCTGCGAATTTTCTCTGGAGGTATGATTCATGAAGCGTGGTCTTTGCTGAGCCAAGGAGCATTACAGAGTCGGGTCCGTATTTTTCCCGGATCTCATTCATCTTGCCAGCGATCTTGTTTATGGCTTCGTCCCATGTGATGCGCTTCCATACACCGCCACTTTTTTCCATCGGATACTTAAGACGCTTCTCTGAGACCACTATATCCCTGATGGATGCCCCTTTTGAGCACATCCCTCCGAGGTTAAGGGGATTGTCAGCCCATGCTTCCTGACCCACGAATACGCCATCTACGACCCTGCCAAGCGTCCCGCATCCCACAGAGCAGTGGGGACAGATGGTTTTTATGAGCTTTTCTTCACCAGCCGGCGCCGCGCTTGCGGCTTCGAACAGGTTTAAAGGAGAATTTCTTGTAAGTCCAGCATACCCTCCCAGCGCAGCAGCAGCGCCAAGAGTTACAGCGCCTTTTAAAAAACTGCGACGTGTTGTTTTCAAACTATTTTTCACTCGATTCATATATATTTACACCTTTAGCCCTATCATTATAATTTCGTATTGCAGCATTCTGGAAGGTATTTATTTTATCTTCCCTGCCAGAAGATCCCTTAACGTTTTTCCCCGTTTTGTGTTCAAAAAAATTCTTTTGAACCTGTATAATGATTACTATAATCATTATATAAATTTTACTGTTAATAAAATTAAATTGTTTATATTTTTACAATATCCCTGTGCGGATATTTATTTCCTGCAGAATTCTACGAACGACCCTGCAAATCCGGTATAAGAAGCGGCGTGCAGGTGCGCATATGCCGCCATTGTATTTTCCACAAGGATGCCATCAAGCTCACCTTTTATGCCTGTTCCCCGTTCAAGTTTTATCGCAAATGCAGCATTATCAGGAATATCCACTATCTCTGAATGATGGAACTCATGCCCTATGAACGAAGCCCCTGCCTTTCCGATTATATTATCGATAACAAAACTTCCTACATTGTAACTCACAACGCGCTTATGACCCATCAGCGTCCTTCCTGGTAATGCACCTGCCATGCGAAATGTCCCACCTTCCATCTCTGCCATGGTATGTTTTCCTGTCCCTGCAACATCGGTCTTTATCTCCTGCGTAAGATACATGAGCCCGCCGCATTCCGCATATATGGGTAATCCTTCCGCAGAAGCCTGGCGTACAGACTCTCTCATACTCTCATTATTTTCAAGTTCCCGGGCGAATAATTCCGGATAGCCGCCGCCGATATATAATCCATCGACCTTTGGAATAACACTGTCATTAACAGGACTGAAATATACAAGCTCTGCGCCTGAAAGTTCAAGCAGATCAAGATTGTCGCGATAGTAGAAATTGAAAGCTTCATCAAGCGCCACTCCGATCCTGACATTATTTCCAGCAAATGCAGGTTTGAAGATATTTTCCTCAGGCTTTGTCAGCGGCTTTGCCATGCGAGAAAGAGTTAGAAGCCTGTCGATATCGATACCCTCCCTGACAATGTTCTTTATCTTTACGAGATTCTCATCAAAATCAGCAAGTCTGCGCCTTCCCTCAAGCGCGGGGATGAGACCAAGATGCCTCATTGAGATCTTCATGGAGTCGTTTCTCGGTATCTCGCCTATTACTGGAGTGCCAGTATAGGTCTCTATGGCTTCCCTTGCTTTATCGGCATGCCTGCTGCTTCCGATGTTATTCAGTATTACTCCGACTATATTTACTTCAGGATCAAACGACTTATATCCAGAGACAAGTGCAGCAGTGCTTCGCGTGATGCTCCTTGCATTGATGACAAGGATAACAGGACAGTCAAGCAATTTTGCTATCTGTGCCGTGCTGCCGATGTCGCTTGTAGCAGAAAGACCTTCATAAAGCCCCCGTACACCTTCAATAATAGAGATGTCAGCCCCAGCAATCCCATGTGAATAAACCTCACGGACAGCCTGCTCTGACATTAGATACCCATCAAGATTGCGCGAGTACCTGCCAGTTACCTCTGTGTGGTAGCTCGGATCGATAAAGTCAAGCCCGACTTTGAACGGCTGCACTTTATACCCCATATCGCGCAGCACAGACATTATACCGATAGAAATAGTGGTCTTTCCTGCTGAGGAGCGGTCGCCTGCGATCAGTATGCGGGGAATGTCGAGCATGTCGGTCATAACCCCGAATTATTGAATATTAACAACGAACTGATACGAACTCGAACGAACTCTGAATGAATTGAGTTCGTATCAGTTCGTACGAGTTCGTTGTTTATAGTCCGGCTTTTCCCAGCCAGGAAATTTGGATATGCTTTCATCTGCGGTTTGTTATTTATTTGATTTATTATATTCTCGTAAGTTCTCTCAGCCTTTTATCATCAAGAGGCACAGCGATTTTCGCATCCTTATCTGCCATTATCGCTTTCGCAAGTTTCCTGTACACCCCTGCAATAGCTGAATCCGGGGCTTTTTCAATAACAGAATATCCTTCCCTTTCACATGTCTGCACCAGCACGTCCTTCGGGATAAAGGCAAGCAACTGGCTCCCTATTTCTTTAGCGAACTCACTCACTATTTTTTCCTCGTTATCCGCACCGCGCGAGTTGCAAATAACACCATTAAGTGTCATCTCGAGGCGCGATAATCCTTTACAGATGTTATTGGCTGCATAAAGCGGCATGTACTCACCCGATGTAAGCACATAAGCCTCTTTCACCAGCCCTTTCTTGACAGGAGCAACAAATCCACCGCACACGATATCTCCTGGCACGTCGTAAATGACAAGGTCTGTATCCTCGATGGCTGTTGAGATTTTCCTCAGAAGCGCGATCGCGACTATGATCCCCCTTCCTGCGCAGCCTATTCCAGGCTCAGGTCCGCCTATCTCCACACACTTAACACCCTTATATCCTGTGAAAACGATATCATCTTCCTTTATGTCCTCACCCTCCCTCATCAGATCCATGATGGTGGGTATACGCCTCCCCCGCAGCAAGGTGATCGATGAGTCACTTTTTGGGTCGCATCCGATTATCGTAACGCGGTAGCCCTCGTCAGCGCATGCTGCAGCGACATTCGACGCGGTGCTTGATTTCCCGATCCCGCCTTTCCCATAGATGGCTATCGTTTTAGGCATCTTTCACCATCTCTCGAAGCGTTGCACCGAACTCCGATTCAACAATGTGGTTCACTCCCAGCGTCTTGGGGTGCAGGTCTATCTCGACCACGACATGTTTATGCCCCATCTCTTTTAGCGGTACGACCTGGCGCGGACCGTTGGTGATCGAAAATAATTCCATATTCTTTAAATTGTCCATTGGAAGCGCATGAGGTACGCCTGTTATTACTGCAAAATCATAATCAGCATATTTTTCCCCGATGATCTGGCTGGCGGTATTCCCTGCAATGGGATACTCATCCAGTCCCCCGATGATATGATGGATTTCCATCCCAGCCTTCTCAAGGTCGTCTTTGACCTCATGGGCGTTCCTTCTGTTCTTTGGAAGACCAAGGTTGACATCAAGGTTCGCCATATTAATGATATTGGGGCCATTGCCCAAATTTTGCGCAACCTGGGCTACTGCAAGGTTGATATCCGCGAACATGAACGCTGTTTCTTTCTTGGCATTTAGGATGTTGATCCCTTTTTTCCCCTGTTTTATTAATTCAATAAGCCTTTCTGCCACCTTATATTTCAAATCCCCTCTGCTTGGTTCAAGATACTCCTTACTTGCGGCTCCGTGGCGCTTTTCGACCATAGTGGCTTCCTTGAGAAGAGATTTTTGTCTTTCGAACTCAACTTCGCTGATAATGCCGCATGCAAGTGCAGATTCAAGGGCGATTATAACCCCTTTTGTATTGTCGCGATAGCCTGCATGTACCTCAACTTCGATAACAGGAACATCTGGCTGGACGTCCATGACAGCTTCATGGAGTTCTTCTCCAATGATCATACTTGCACAAGTCCCTACTATACCTATGCGTTTAGGGTTAAACCGTTTTATCACTTTCTCGAGCACTTCAACAAGTGCATCATGCCCTCCGAATACAAAGCCTGTTTCGTCAAGGGATGTTGTAACAACTCTCATCCCGTCCTCTTCAAGAAGACGGGCGTGTTTGAAGCTGCATCCTGGTGGTCCGTGAAGTATCACAACATCGGTATCAAGGTCTCTTAAGGTGTATAGCGCAGCCACGATCGAACTTGGGCGGGGGTGCATAATAAGTGGTTCTTTTTGTTTGACAGGCATCTTTTTTCACCGGGTTAGCGGTTTAGCCTATATGCACTTATTATGATAATACTTTCGCACTTACTTTACCTTCTTTATACCAATCTAGCGTTCATCTCATTTCGCAGATCACTGGCAATGGCTAAGATCCCGATGATCCCCAGGATCCATTCCGGATATTTTATGAAGGAAACTGGTTCACCTGCAGAAAAATACACATACCCCATATGATTTGCATACATCCAGGTAAATAGAATTACTATCATATAACTTAATACAGAGATCAGCCCAAGGATTTTGAGAAGCCGGAATATTTCTGTCATAAATTTCACCTGAAGAATTTCATCTTCAAGCGAACATTGACCACACAACAGGATATTGGTCGTTGCTACTAAAGTTAGCAAATCAAGTTATCAAGTTCCCTTCGAAGTACGCTGGCAGTGGCAATTATTCCCAGGAATCCCAGCACCCATTCCGGATATTTTATAAACGATATCGGTTCACCTGCAGAAAAATAGACATATCCCTGATGATTCGCGTATATCCAGGTAAGAAGAATAACGACCATATAACTCAATACTGCCATAAGACCAAGTATTCGAATAAGAGGGTATATTATTGAGACTTTATTAGATCCTATCTTTCTGTTCATGCCGATATCAGGCAAGTAATTTCTGAAACTCACTCCCATTGAAAGATGTGTTGAATTTATTGAAGGATTATCAACATAAATGGCAGTGGTCACAGGAGCTATCCAGGATGGAATAGACCCGGATGCTTGTGCATTCGGGGAAATTATAATAATGGATTCAATATCCCGGATTATTTTTCCCGAGTTTGCTCCTTCGTTCTTGCCTTTGTGTTGTGACACAATGAATGGTTTATCGTTTTAAATATATATAGTTACTCATAATGCTCATTATAATGATAAGATTCTACACGTTCGATCATGATATAATGTTTCTGAACCATAACATCCTGCTTTTATAGCATTCCTATCATCTTTGCATTTCACTATTTTGAGCTTTTCTCTATCCCTCAGTAACCTTTACATATAGCGGAAACATTAAAGAGCATTAACATGAGGTGTTATACTGAAACAGCAACAGAAAACCGGTCCAGTATCTGAGGAATTCACACGGGTCAGGATCCCCCAAAAAAGCGCAAATGAGGTGCTTGCTACTGTTGAATCCCTGCTGGGGGCAAATAAGATAAGGGTCAGGTGTATGGACGGTGTTGTGAGGCTTGCTCGTATTCCAGGAAAGATAAAAAAGCGCATCTGGATGATGGAAGGAGATATTGTTATAGTGGTACCCTGGTCTTTTCAGAACGAAAAAGCTGATATCGTCTGGAAATACAGCGGACCGCAGGTTAACTGGCTGCAGCGCAAAGGATTTTTAAAGAGTTAGAACAAAGTATGGTCAGTGACAAGAAGCTCCATAGAATGGACGAGATCATCGATGAATTCAGGATGCGTATCAAGGATTCTAGCAGCAGGGAAGTGTTTTCTGATGTATTCGATACAGCAACACTGAAGGCTCTCTATGAGCTTGCGCGTAAAGGATATATCGATGCCATGGGGGGTTCCATAAGTACTGGAAAAGAGTCAAATATCTTCCATGCGATCTCAAAAGAAAAAGGAGAGGTCGGGGTCAAGATATACATGATGTCCACTGCAAATTTCAATGCAATGAAAGATTATATTATTGGAGACCCGCGGTTTGAAGGCATTAAACAGTCAAAACATGATATCATACTTGCTTGGGCAAAAAAAGAATTCAAGAATTTGCAGCGTGCAAAAGAGGCAGGGGTAAGAGTCCCTGAACCATATATTACAAGAAGGAATATTCTGTTAATGGAATTTATCGGGAAAGATGGCGTTGCCATGCCGCAATTAAAGGATGCTAAGATAACGCAGGAAGATGCACCGCTTTTTTTCAAAAAGGTCCTTGAATACATGATCCTTTTGTATCGCGATGCAAAGCTTATCCATGCTGACCTTTCGGAATATAATATTCTGGTTGACATAGATACCATGTCGCCTGTGATAATAGATATGGGACAATCCGTAACAACCGACCATTTTAATGCAGAAACATTCTTAAGGCGGGATGTCGATAATATTGCCCGATTTTTTAGAAAACTAAATGTAAATGTAAACGAAGATGAAATGATGTCAATGATCAAGGAGGTAGAAAAATGAGTGAACATATTAAGATCCCTCTCGATAGGGTCGCGGTTCTAGTAGGTCCAAAAGGTAGTGTAAAAGAGCTTATTGAAGAAAAATCAACCACAAATCTAAATATCGAAAGCAGCAGCGGGACTGTGGAAATAATGGAAGCAAAAGATCCCATCAAGGGAATGCGGGCAAGAGAAGTAGTCCATGCCATAGCCAGGGGTTTCAGCCCGGAAAAAGCCGTGAAGCTATTTGACGATGATAACCTTATGTTCGAAACTATCGACCTTTCAAACATAGCAAGGACAGAAAAAGATATGGAACGGTTAAAAGGTCGAATTATCGGGAGAGCTGGAAAGACGAGGGAAGTTTTTGAGGAAATTACAAATGTACGTCTCTCAGTTTATGGGAAAACCATTTCTATCATCGGATATCCTGAACAAAATGCAGTGGCGCGTGCAGGCATAGATATGCTCTTGAAAGGCTCGACCCACGGTCCGGTGTATAAATTCCTTGAGAAAAAAAGAACAGATCTAAAAAATGTTGAAATGGGATTTTAATAGAGTCCAATCGCATCAATGGCGGATGCAATTCCCCAGAGGCTCAGGAAAAATCCGGTGTCGGCGATCGCAACCCCGATAATGACTAATTTTTTTCTGAATTTCTCTATACCTTCTTCTATGGAATTGCCAATTCCACCATGCTTCTGCACTTCGATAAAGCCCTGAATTATCTATTTTGAAAGGCCGCTAAGAAAATCTATTATACTTTGCTGCACTAGCCTTTTCCCCTACACATCAAGGAACCAACGATAATCCCGCCGACGAACGCTCCTGCCACATAAGCAAGAGGATTTTCGTTTATCTTCCCTTCAGCATATTCTTTTTTCTCTCCAAGTGTCTTCTCAATAGATTTAGATAGTTCGTCAATTTTGACGCTCAGGTCATTGAGTGTCTGCTTTATCTGATCTGATTCAACTTCTATTTCTTCTTCCATAAATTAACCTCCACAATCATATTTTGTAAGTGTCTATATAAATAGTTATGGATTACCTACAATACCGTTTGCTGGTTAGCAACTTCTTCTCAAAACCATAATAATTTGATTTGATAACATGATTTTAGTAATTCATATGCCAAGCGATATACCTTTTGCGTCCAGGTCAAGAGGAAAAAATTTTTCACTTTGCCATCACTGGAGGCTGAGAAGTTGGAGCCTTCTGAAGCACGGTCTTGAGCTTCACTTTACCCGGCCCCCTGAAAAATTCCATAGTTACCTTGTCACCGACTTTGTGGTTGTTGATGACTTTGATCAGGTCCCTGACATTATTGATTTCTATATCGTCTATGCGGACAAGGATGTCCGCAACTTCGATGCCTGATATGTCTGCTTCGCTTCCGGGTTATATCAGCTGCTCAGCTACCCACATTGCGGGCTGTATCGGGATAGCGAAACCAATGCCCTGGGCAAAAGGTATGATGGCACTGTTAATCCCTATCACCACACCTCTGCTGTTTATTAATGGTCCACCGCTGTTGCCGGGATTGATTGCTGCATCTGTCTGTATCAATCCTTCCATGAAGGTCACTTCTGTCTGGATAGAGCGGTTCAATGCACTTATGACGCCTGCTGTTACAGTTGGGCCGCCCACAAGGCCCAGAGGCACTTTACCACTGCAGTTTGGACATTTGTCATTTATATCGGAATCGAAAAGCTGACATTTCAGTATCTCTTCCTTCAATCGAATTACGTTCTTTGAAACAGTTTCTTTTTCGTCTTTCATGACTGCTTCCTCAGCCCATGGTTTGCTCTTGCTTACAGGAATATATTTCCCGATATTGAAAAGAAGCAGTTCGAACCAGGCAAAAATATTTAAACATAAGCAAGATAATAAATCGATTTTATTTTCATAATATCTGATTTTTTTACATTAAAACATTGCTTGCGGCTTCAACGCCTGGTCCCATTTTCTTAACTACATCATTCTTATGAAGTACGATCTCCAGGATCTGAATGGTGCTTAATATGTCAAGCTTGCTTATGTTACCCATGCTTCCTATCCTGAATATCTTCCCTTCAAGTGGTCCCTGACCGCCTGATACCTGAATACCCAGTTCCTTTATTCCGCCCCTTAATTTCTTATCGTCTATGCCTGTGGGCATCTTCATGGCTGTGACTGTGTTTGAATATCTGCTATGCTGGTTCAATTGAGGGAACATCTCGACATTCATTGCATCCGCTGCTGCCCTTATTGCTTCTGCGAACTTTGCATGGCGCTTGATGCGTGTTTCAAGCCCTTCTTCCTTTACGATTTTCAATGCTTCATGTAGCGCAAAGAAAAGTGGTACTGCAGGTGTATACGGGGTCTCTGGACTTTCTTTGTTGGCTGATTTCCTGTAAGCCTTTAGGTCCATATAATAAGGAGGTTTCTCTACGATCGCATCCCATGTTTTCTTGCTCACACTTATCGCTGATAATCCCGGAGGAGCGCCAATGCACTTTTGCGAACCTACAACCGCAAGGTCAACGCCCCATTTGTCCACCTGGACATCATCCCCTCCAATTGTTGTCACGCCGTCCATTATGAAAAGGGCGCCGTATTTTTTTGCAAGCTCTCCTACCTCTTTTGCGGGGTTCTTTATCCCCACAGACGTATCGTTATGCACAAGAGTTACGGCTTTTGCGCCTTCTGCAAGTGCGCTCTCAACCTTATCAAGCTCAATTGACTCGCCTTTTGTCCAGTCGAATTTGACCGCCCTGACCTTTCCGTAGCGTTCCCCGATTTCCCTGAACCTTTCACCGAACTTCCCGTTCTCGATAGTGACCAGCGTATCGTTTTTTCCTATGATATTACATACGGCAGCTTCCATGGCACAGCTTCCAGAGCCGGTTATTATGTACATATCATTTTTTGTTCCAAAAAGCTCCTGTAATATTGTCCTGCATTCACCGTACATGCTGCCAAAATCTTTGCTTCTGTGCCCGATTATTGGTTTAGACATGGCACGAAGTATTCTGGGTGCTACCGGCACAGGGCCTGGGATCATAAGAAGTGTATTTTCAAGGTTCATAAGATTCTCCTGTATTTTGAATTTGTTGCTAATACAACTAACCTTTATGTATATTTTATGCAAATGATATGAAAACAAATATATAAGAACAGCACCTATATTACCTTAGTCGAAGGTAAACTATGTCAATTCTTGATGTAACTGAAGATCAAATATTTCACACGCTAGGCAAAGGAAGAGACCCCAATTTTAAGCAGATAGAGAAAATAAGGCCAACGATAACGCCTGCGCCAAAGAAAACATATATAGCACCTGTAAAAAAACAGATAATTACAAATTCTATTCAGAAACCAGTTGCAGTTGAACAGACGAAATACGTTACTTCCCCTGAAGTCGAAGAATCCATAAATACGCTCACGACTGAACTTCTGGATTTAAAGAAAAGCGTTACCGGGATACAATCAATGATCAAATTGTACCTATCTGTGTTCGCACTCGCTCTGGTAATATTTGTCGGTCTCATGGGTTTATTTATAATATATACTTAATATAATTAATCCAGCCATTTGACCGATATTTTATTGTACTGGCATTTCGTTAGTGTGGGCTATGAAATACATCGTACTTGTCGGTGACGGAATGGCAGACTATCCCCTCCCTGAACTTGGCGACCTCACGCCGCTTCAGGCTGCGAATACTCCGAACATGGATTTTATTGCAAAACACGGCAGGAACGGAGTAGCAAGGACAGTACCAGAAACGTTGACACCGGGAAGTGATGTAGCGAACCTTTCCATTATGGGTTATGATCCCGCAATTTATTATTCAGGTCGTGGACCTCTTGAGGCTGCAAGCATAGGAATACCTCTTATGAAGGATGATATTGCTTTCAGATGCAATCTCATTACTGAAAAGGATGGGGTACTGGCTGATTACAGCGCAGGGCACATCTCAAGTGAGGAAGCGCGCATCCTTATCGAAGCTGTGGATAGTGAACTATCTAACAATTGCAGGTTCCATGCAGGTGTGAGTTACAGGCATCTGCTGGTCATGAAGCAATGCGAAATGGCAATATGTACTCCGCCGCATGATGTAATTGGACAAGCTGTGGAAGATGTTCTTCCGAAAGGCGAGGATTCTCAGTTCCTCATTGACCTTATAAAGTCTTCAAAACACATTCTTCAGGACCACAGGATCAATCTGAAACGTAAAAAGGATGGGAAGAACATAGCGAACCTTATCTGGCCATGGGGACAGGGAAAAGCGCTGAATATGCCACATTTCAGGGAATTATACGGAGTTACCGGGTCGGTAATATCGGCTGTTGACCTGCTTAAAGGGATCGGAAAATCAGCCGGTCTTGATATCATTGAAGTTCCAGGAGCCACAGGTTATCTTGATACCAATTTTTCTGGAAAGGCTGCCTATGCGCTTGATTCCTTAAAAGAGCGGGATTTTGTGTTCGTCCATGTTGAGGCGCCGGATGAGGCAGGCCATATGGGAAATCTGGAAGCTAAAATAAAAGCCATCGAGGATTTTGATGAAAAAGTGGTGGGGGGGATGCTAAACGAACTCGGAGGATACGGAGATTTCAGGTTGCTGGTACTTCCAGACCATCCAACACCGATCTCCATAAAGACGCATACACGGGATCCTGTTCCTTTCGCAATGTATTCTTCTACCGAAAAAGCGGATTATGTGGACAGGTTCGATGAGTTCTCAGCAAAGGAAGGGGTCTTCGGGCTTGTGGAAGGGCACAGGTTGATGGGGATATTGACGAACCGGGATCGATAGGGGAAAATGTTAAATAAATGGTGGCAACAATATCCTCATGGATGATTTAAATGGCTATTATCAATTTATATGAAGATTCATCAAGTAAAGAAATTCTTCCTGTTGCTATGATGGTGCATGAACTCTTCTCACTTCCTGTAACCATGCGAAGCAGGAACAAAAAAGGGGTCAGACTTGAGAAAGGGAAAGTTGTTGATTCAGATTATACAGGCCCGGTGCTTGAAGACGCGCTTTCCAGGAACTGCGTCATACATACAATACCTGACAACGGGGCATATAAGGGTGTACCTGTAGTGGTCGCTCCTATCAAGGACAGCAGCGGAGAAGCAATAGCAGCTATCGGGGTAGTGGATGTAGTTTGCACGATCGATCTTGCATCTGTGTTTGGCAGTTATCCCCAAATAGTGAGACAGGTTGAGGAGCGAAAAAAGAAATTCTGAGCAAAGAGTTAAATCTTATGACATTATTTAAGCAGTCCACCAGAGGTTAAATATGGCAAGATTTCCAGAAGCGGAAAAAGCACTTTTATTAATGCAGATTTGCATGAAATGTAATGCAAGGAACTCACAGCGAGCAACACGATGCAGAAAATGCGGATACACAGGTCTCAGACCAAAATCTAAAGAAATAAAAGGCAAGGGTACATAATTTCATAATATGGGAATAGAGGACCGCCTCAACCAGATAGTAAAAAAAGACGGCGCTGTTCATCTGACCCTTCTTGATCCCGACACACAGGAGCCAGAGGTTGCCGGGAACATAGCAAGAGAGGCAGAAATAGGCGGCACCGATGCGATCATGGTAGGCGGTTCCACGGGCGCCACGGGCGTAGTTGTAGAAGAAACAGTTAAAGCGATAAAAGCTGCCTGTTCTCTTCCAGTAATTCTTTTTCCGGCAAATCCCGGAGGGATAACAGAAAAAGCTGATGCTATTTTTTTCATGAGCCTTCTGAATTCAAGGGATGTCAATTACATTACGACAAGTCAGATGATAGGAGCACCTCTTGTTTATAAACATGGAATTGAACCCATATCTATGGCATATATTTTGATAGAACCAGGCGGGGCTGCAGGCTGGGTCGGGGATGCGCGGCTGATACCAAGGAACAGACCGAAGCTTGCTGTGGCATATGCTCTTGCAGCAAAATATCTGGGAATGCATTATATTTATCTTGAAGCAGGTTCAGGCGCAGACAATCCGGTTCCTGTTGAAATGGTCGCAGCTGTCAAAAAAGCAGTCGGTGACGGAACAAAAGTGATCGTAGGGGGCGGCATTCGCGATGGCAAAACTGCAAAAGAGCGCGTGGATGCAGGCGCTGACATGATCGTGACAGGCACGATCGTTGAACAGGTCAAGGATGTCAAAGGGAAGATAGAAGAACTTGTTAGAGCTATAAAAGCATAAGTAATATATATAAAACCTTAACCAGTTCATTGTTAATATAAAACCATATTGATGCTATCTTTGAATGATATTGGCTCAAATCCAAATATCTTCTTAAGGTCATTCGTCTCGCAGACCATATTATTCCGCAGTGATTCAATAAGCCAGTAAATCACATTTGAATCCACAGATGACATTTTTCCTAAAACCAGAGATGAGATCCAGTGCCATGAACCTGGAACATGGATAAATATCCTTTTTAATCCGAGTTCGCTCGCGTATTCTCGCATCAGTTCTTCATAAGTAAATATTTGAGAACAGCCGATGTCATAACATTTGTTCACAGTCTCTTTTTTATCAAGACATTCTACAAGATACCGAAGAACGTCCCCGATAAAAATAGGCTGGACTCGGGTATGTGCCCAGTTAAAGACCGGAATTATTGGAAATCTTCTAACTGCAGTATCAAGTATCTCAAAGGCTGCGCCGCCTCTTCCTATTATAACTGATGCCCTGAATATCGTGTAATCAATGCCGCTTGACTTAATTATTTCCTCAACTTCTTTCCTGCTGGCAAGATGATGCGAAAGCTTTTCCCGCGGGTCGCTCATTCCTGTAAGATGGATTATCCTTTTTACTCCATTTATCTTACACGCTCTGACCATGTTGGTAATCGCTTTCCTGTCAAGTATGTCAAATTTCTCCTGTTCCTTTTGTTCCCCCATCATATGGATGAAATAATAAACAGTATCAACTCCTTGAGTTGATTTCACGAGGGAATCAGGATCAAGGACATCCCCGGTCATATAACTTATATTGGGATTATCTGACCTTACAGGTTTTCTCACAAGGCATCTAATCTGCACATTTTTGGCAGACAGAGCATCAAGAACAAGGCCGCCTATAAAACCTGTTGCACCTGTAAGTAAGATCATTATCTATTTTTATGATATGAATTGCCTTAAGGATTCCTGTACCACCAAAACCACAAGGAATATAAATTCTAATAACAATCTGACCCCCAATGAAAGTCTATAGATCATACGAAGACCTGCCCAGGATAAAACTACCGCTTGGGCAGGATGTATTCATAAGTGACAGCACTATCCGAGACGGCTCCCAGATGGCAGGCATAGTGATGAAGAAAAAGCACAAGACCCAGATATATGAATATCTTCATAAGATCGGGATCGAGAAGCTTGAGACCTTCGTCTATAATGAACGGGACAGGGAAGCCGTAAAAGAAATGCTTGACAGGGGTTATGAATTTCCCGAAGTTACAGGATGGGCGCGCGCCAATCCAAAGGACATTGATTTTGTACTGAGCATGGACGGGATCAAGGAAACCGGTATCCTGATGTCTGTTTCTGATTCTCATGTTATAGACAAGATGGGACTGGCTAGCCGCGAAGAGGCACAGAAGAAATATACAGATGCGCTGCAGTATGCAGTTGATCATGGTCTCAAGACAAGGGCGCATATCGAAGATATGACCCGTGCAGATAACGAAGGTTTTGTATTCCCGCTTATTGAAAAACTTCTTGAGATCGATCCTGACTGCATAATACGCCTGTGCGATACAGTGGGCTTTGGCTTGCCTTTCCCTGAGGCTGATGAGCCATATGGCATTCCTTATATTGTCAGGAGATTGCGCGAGATCGGGACAAAGAACATTGAAACTCATATCCATGATGATTTCGGGATGTCGGTGGCATGTTCTATTGCAGGATACTGGTACGGTGCGAACTGGTCAAGTCTCACATTCCTGGGAATAGGTGAACGGGCAGGAAATGCCGAACTTGAGAAAGTCGCCCTGTTCCTGATACAGCGTGTGGAAGGATTCCAGAAATACGACCTCAGATCAATTACTGAATTTGCTGAGTTCATGGAAAGGGAGATCGGAATAAGGGTGCCGCGCAACAAATCCGTAGTTGGTAAGAACATCTTTGCCCACGAGAGCGGCATTCACACTGCAGGTATCATAAAAAATCCATTCACTTACGAACCCTATCCCCCTGAAATAGTTGGGGGAAAAAGGCAGTTGATGATAGGGGATTCTTCCGGAATTGAAGTGATAAGGTTCAAGGTGGAGGAGTCTTTAAATGATCTGATGCATGTGAACACGACGGTCGATAAGAACGATCCCCGGGTGAAGGCAATACAGGCTGATATCCAGAAATTGTATAATGAGGAGAAGCGTATATCTGCGATATCTGATGAGGAGCTCAAGAAATTCGTTGAGAAGTATTTCATGCTTGAGTCCATTATCGAAGAGCACAGCGCCAACGGGATGCATAATTCAAAGAAGGAAAAGCAAAGATAACGAAGTGTTTTTTCGGATGTAAACCTATATAAACCCTTGAAGCGAATACCTGACAGGGATTATGAAAGCTGAAAAAGTTATTATAGCACTTCTGGGTGTAATATTTGTGGTATCAATTGCCATTGTACTGATGAATAGCGACGCCCTTATAAATGAAAAAGAATACAAACCACCAGCATCCTTTTCCATACGTGAGATCGATGTAAAACCTGTTGAGGTAACAAGCGATCTAATAGAGGTTAACGTAACTGCATATATTTATCATGGTGAGGGCGAAGCGAAAAACCCCATAATGCTAATACGTGCGATAAATAGCAACACAGGTCTTCATGAGGCTGAAGTTTCAACTCCCATACCTGCGAGCGACAGTGATAAAACTGTAACAGCCTGGGCGAAATTAAAAGTTCAACGAGATGGGAACTACGACCTCAGGATACTGCTATATGACAACGGGAGCATCAGGGAAAGCGGGTCAGTAGGAATAAAAGGGTTGAATGCCCTCACACCAGCTGCAAAAAAGAGCGGTGTTGAGGTCAACAATATTGATTTTATCGTGGTTGGAGCATCAGGTGGAAAAGCCTCAATAACGTCTGATGTATATCTTGAGAATAAATGGGCAGCGCCTTCCGAGAATATGAATATGATAGTTAAGGCCCGCCAGGCTGAATCAAACCTTCTTGCTGATAAAAAATCATCTGAGACTGGAGTCATCGCAGGTGAAGCTACCTCAGTCAAAAGCGTCCAGCTTGATGTGCCTGAGGGTTATAATTATATGATGGTGGTGGAACTCTGGAAAGGGGATGTTCTGGTAAATACATGGGAGAAAGCCTTGATGCTTGCTCCAACAAAAACAGTCCCGAAAGAGAGTCAGGAGAAGAAGATGACCATAGAAGTTTCCAAGTTCATGCGCGAAGGCGGCGCCCCCCCTGTTCCTGGAGTAACGATGACTGCAGATGCTATGGGATATGCTCCCCCAATGAAACAGGAGCCCGGATTTGAGTTTATATTCGCATTTGCCGCGCTGATATTAGTAATAGCATCAAGGAGGAGATCATAATGATAAGCCGAGAAAAATTAGAGGATTATTTTTACACCGGGACGTTCCTGATAGCAATGCTGTTCGCATTACTGGCAATATTCAAGATATACACATCAATTGAAATGTTGATCCAGACCTGGTTTAATTATAAATATCAGAACATATTCCAGGCGCTGTACGGTGTTGCGGTGCTTGCGATATGTGTTTATTTGATAAGGGAAAGGCTCATAAAAAGATAGGTGGTGCGTTTAAAAATTAACAACGAACGGGTACGAACTCGAAACGAACTCACGCTACTGGAGTTCGTTTCAGTTCGTTAAGTTCGTTGTTTTTATCTACAAAAAATTGAGTTGCTGTAGCCTGACACTAACCCGGAACTTCATCCGATGGCTCATGCCGCAGTCCGTTGCCGTAACCCTAGTATCAGGCGATATCGCGTGTACCGCGTTGGGGTTGTCTGTACGGTCATAGATATTGGCGTTGCCGTTCTCCCGCAAGGACCTATCAACACGATTTGCCCCAGACTTCGTAGGTCCGGAACAATTATATATTGATTATTAAGTATTTAGGGTTATCCTCCCATTCAAAAGCAAAAGTAATGAAATATTCTATTCCCCCGAATTAATAAAATCGTAACCGATTAAGGAAATGGCAAGTACAATACTTCCAGACAAAAAGAACATTCCAATAGTAAAGCCCGTCAAAAATTCTAAAATTATCTGAGTAATTAATAGAGAGATTGCTATAACTTTTGAATGTTTCTTAAATGATAATAATCCCCCAATGACCAGCCATAAAATCGAACCATTAGCAAGTAATAGTAGGACTATTTGTTCTATATGCAGCGGTTCTTCTACTATTATTGCCCCTTGTTCCATAAGAACACGCAGTTCTATATAGTGCTCAATTTGCCCAATAACAAATAATACTCCCAGAATAAGGCTGTATAATCCTATTAACCTAAACAGAAAACTCTTTGTGTTCATATTCCACCAGTTATAATCACAATTCCTACAAATACAACTTTTATGCCTTTTTTCATAACTCAAAAACTGTATTTTGGGTGCAAAGCTGTTATCCTCTTAACATCTTCATAATATCGTGTTTTGTCACCATGCCCACCACTACCCCTTTTTCAAGCACAAGAACCGCAGGATTCTTTTCCAGTATCCTTGAGACCGTATTTGCATCAGAGGTGATAGAGACCGTGGGGAAGGACTCACCCATAATATTGCGTACCAGAAGATGCGAGACTTTCTTGATATCCTGGTCTGTCATGGATGACACTATCTGGTCAGTTGATATGCTGCCAACAGGGACTCCTTTATCTATTACAGGCATCTGGGAAAATCCATGTTCCTCGAGTATGCGAACAGCATCCTCTATCGAACTATCTGAAGTAGTATGAATGATGGGGGAATGCATAACATCCCTGACAAGCACCTTTTCTTTGCGCGCAGCATCAAAAGCGTTAAATATTTTATGTAATGTGGACAGTCTTGGATCAACATCCCCTGACTCAATACGCGCTATCAGGGGCTGGCTTACGCCTGCACGGGTAGCTATGTCGTGCTGGGTAAGACCCAATTCCAGACGCAGTTTTTTGAAATCTTCTGGTGTTGGAAGGGACATAATATATTACTAGGAGTAATTAAAAGTATATCAATATTACTGTGGGATATAATATTAGATTTAACCAGTCTTTCTAAAATATATACTCATTCCCCCACTTTCCTCACCACCACGCTCCCATCCCTCATCTTCACCAGCCGCTCCCTCGCAATCCCGTACTTATGATAGCTCATAGCCTCCACATGCCTGATGCCAAGATGCTTGATCATTACCTTTGCATCCTCCTGAGACATAGAAAGCTCCTCAACAGGAGGCGCAGTTCTAATCTTCCTATGAGCATAAATTACCCCGTCCTTAAGGTTGGCTCCTGCAAATCCCTTTGTATCATTCAATATCAGTGTCCCTTTTTTCATATATGCGCCCGCAAACTCACCTGCCATTCCATCCACGACCACAATACCCCCATCAAGATGCGCTCCTGAATTCATACCTGCATCGCCCATTACATGAACAACCCCTTTTCGCATCAAAAGCCCTGTGCCGTTGTAGGTACCTCCTTCAACCGAAACAAGCGCATCACAATAACAGCGCGCACCTATTGTCCCGCGAAGTTTGCAGTCATTGAGAGTTAGATGCTTTTTCTGCTCGTTATAATTATTTTTGATGAGTTTATCTTTTCCCACCCCGTTGCAGAGAATTTCAGTTATTGACCTGAATTTTCGATAACCTTCCTGATCTGAGACGACTTCGACAATATTCCCAAGAGGTTCTTCAATGTTCCCTTTTACATATATGATCCCTGCGACCATGCCCATTCCCATCTCAGATGCCACATCACCGTCGATATAGATTCTGCCAGCTTTTTCAATGTTTCCAGAACCTCCGAATTGCCTCAGGTCAGTGCCCATGCTGTTGGCAAGTCGTTTTCCTGCACTTGCGACGATCCTTACTTCTCCCCCGCTTCTTAATTCATCCACAAGGTCTTTGAAGGTATAATTTGTATCCTCCTGGTATGGTATGACGCTGTCAGGGTGGAGTCTGCTGTTCTTCAATGTGAAAGTATAGGTATAATCACAGAGGCTGTCCACGCGCTCTTTCAGGGTAAGGAACATTGTGCTCTTAGTTCTTAGTATTTATTTCAGGCGCCTAAATTCTGAAATCACTCGAACTCCACAATAGCTTTTTTCGTTCCTATCGGAGTAATTAGAGCAAGCGCTGCTTTTAGTCCCTTCTCTATTTTGTGTATTGAATCAGGATGGTTTATGTATATATTTCTGCCCGTGATTTTGTGCTTCCTGACAAGGACATCTGTAATAACTACAGGGATGCCATAGTTCTCAATTACAACATCTTCATAAACATCCTGGAATTCATCTTTCTTTTTCATATTTTCACCTCTTTTTGTTGAGTTTCTTCTTTCGATTAAGTATATTCAGTAGCATGTTCCTCCTTTCTAATTAGCTGTTTTAACTATTTTTGTGTTTTAATCCAGGCGCAAAAATTCAAAAGAGGAAACAATGTTTTGGAGAAGCAGATTATCATTAAGCCGTTTGCCCCACAATTGGTTTTTCCGCAACAGCTACATACTCTGCAAAAGACTTTGATTCTGGAATGGATAAATTATCCTCCAGTAATCCATTTATATGCATTTCAATAGCTTCATATATATTCTTTTCAGCATCTTCGCGGGTGGCACCTGTTGCCACACATCCCGGTAAATCCGGCGAATATGCCGAATAGTTTTTATTTGCCTTTTCGATCACAACAAGAAAACGATACATTTTCACTTCACCTTCTTCAATTTAGCTTGCTTCAATATACTGTTTAATGTTCCTTCCGACAAATCATCACCTGGATGACCTGCGATTGTTACTCTGCCTAGTTTGGTTGGGTGCTTATATTGTTGATGGCTGCCTTTTATTGCCACGATATACCAGCCATCTGTTTTAAGCAATTTTATGATTTCACGTATTTTCATCGTAATCTGTATTTTATATTTACCCAAATTGATTTTGCATATTTCCAACTCTTTCAAGGTGTTCTAATGATATTTATCCGTATAAACTTACCTTTATGCAATGTGGGTGAATAAATCCAACAAATATTCCTATTAACTGGCGCCTGTGAAACTGCACGAAAAAGTCGTTTTTGCTTCCTATCGCCTTCAGGAACATGAGTTTTCTATCGTCTTCAGTCACAAACCCCTTACAAATGTACGAGGCCTGTAGCTAGCGTTCTTAGCATGATGTACATCCTGAGTATCAATATACCTGCTTACAACATCCCAGCCATTCCCAACGCTTCCATGGAAGCAGCTAGGCGCCCACATATGCTCACCACACCAATAAAACTTAACGAATATTTCGGAAGGTATTTGAAGAAAATGTGGACGTGGTCTGGATTTACTGCTATCTCGATTATCTCAATGCCCAGTTCTTTACAGGTCTTACAAATAATGCCCTCGCATATCATTGCGACATCTCCAGTCAGTATCTTGCCCCTGTATTTCGGGGCAAAAACCATATGATCAGTCAGCAGTGATTGATTTTATCTAATGGGTTTATAAATCGATTCAGTCCCCCATCACTTCATATTTTCAGGTTTCGAAACACCCGTGAGCACCGCAGTTACCTTAACACGTCCTGCCATCTTTTCATCCACCTTTGCTCCCCATATGATGCGCCCGGTGTTCGGAGCTATCTTGAGCATCAATTCTGCAGCCTGTGTGACTTCACCTAGGGTCATATCTTCCCCGCCCATTATGTGGATAAGCATTCCGTATGCTGATGAAATATCCGAAACCTCAATAAGCGGCGTGGAAAGAGCCTGTTCTACCGCTTTTTCAATGCGTTTCTCACCATCTGCTTCACCTATGCCGATCGCAGATATCCCGCCCCTTTCCATTATCGATCGCATGTCTGAGTAAACAATGTTCACAAGACTTGGATGGATTATCGTCTCGGTCATGTTCTTAATAAAAGACCCCACAAGAGCGTTTACAACAGCAAAACCTTCTTTAAGAGGCATCTCACCTGCGACCGTTCTTAGTTTTGAGTTATCGATAACGACCAATGAATCGCATTTGTTACTGAGCGCCTTTATACCAGATATCGCTTTTTTCCGCCTCACTATCTCTGAACCAAATGGAATAGTTACGCATCCGATCGTCAGGGCTCCAGTCTCACGAACAGCCTCTGCAACGATCGGGGCAGATCCGCTACCTGAACCGCCGCCAAGGCCTGCTATTATGAAGACAAGGTTAGAACCTTCAAGTTCCTTCTTTATTTCATTGATGCTCTCCCTGGCTGCCTCTGAGCCGCGTTCTGGATAACCTCCGCATCCTCGTCCCATGTAAGCTTTCTCACCCATCAGTATCCTCACATCGCTCTTTGCTGTGAGCAGGTGTACTGCGTCGGCGTCTGCAGCAATGGTCTTTATCCCATCAGTTCCGTTTTGTGCTATCCATGATACCATGTTGCAGCCTGCGCCGCCAAGACCGATCACTTTAACTGAGGTTCTAGCTAACTTTGCAAGTTCAGATATTCTTGAATCCTCTGTCATAATTGTCTATTTTCCCTTCGTTTAAATATTAACTTCGGGATAATATACGTCATCGCAAGATATATAATCTTTGTAGTCTTACCCGTAAGTATGGAAGTAACAATGAGTTCAAAGGGGCAGATCGTAATCCCCCTCAGTATTAGAAAAATGTTCGGGCTTAAAACGGGAGAGAAACTGGCAGTGGATGTTGATAATATGGAAATAAAATTGATCCCAAAGACTGTGGATATTACAACCCTTGTCGGATCGGTAAAACCTTTATTTAGCAAGGAAGAAGTGAGAAAGAAAATAAGAGATGATAGAGATAATTGGAGATAAAACTCAGATGTTCAAACTTCTTATCGATACAATGCCTATTTATGAACTTCTAACCGAACAAGAAAAGGGGGATTATTTTAAGCTCGCGGAGAAAATTCAGGATCAAAAGATTACAGGGGTGATTTCTGCGGTTACGCTTTCAGAATTGATTTCACATCTCGGTAAAGACCTTTACAGGCAAAAAATAAAAGAATTGTTTTCTACAAAATTGATCATTGTTGAAGTGAGTCATGGAATTGCAATACGTGCAGGTGAACTTCACATGAACCAGAAGCTGCCTCTTGGTGATGCTCTGATAGCTGCAACAGGTATAACGGAAAACATCAAGCATGTTTTAACAGAAGATGGACATTTCGATTCTCAGAATTTTATCAAGCCAATTAACCTGAAAACAGCGTTGAAATTGGGGCGCTGAGTACATAAAGATTAAAAGCATTGAATCAATAAGAATGCAAAAATGAGCAAAATAGAGCTAGACCCTGATATCAGGTATCTTGAAGGTACGCAGCGGGTGCTATCCCCCGAAGCCACACTTGAGAGGACGACAAAGCTGCTATCTAAGATCGGTGTGACCCGTATCGCCAACATCACAGACCTTGACCGCGTGGGTATTCCTGTATTCTCAGCAATAAGACCAAGCGCAGCAGCCGGTGCTATTTCAATATATTCAGGAAAAGGCGTAAATGAAACAAACGCCAGGATATCAGCCATCATGGAAAGCTTTGAACGATGTCTTGCTGAGCAGCCAGAGGTCAGCATCAACCTTCCCGGAGTCCAGCCAGAAACGCAACGGGTCGTTAATTCCTACGAGTCTTTAAGTGAGGACTATCCGGCTCTTTTTCCTGAGGCTCTTCTTTTGCCCCAGCCATTTGCAGAGTTCTCAAAGATCGAATGGATGATGGGGCATGACATCATGAACGATATTGAAGTATTTGTCCCCGCAAACGCTGTTTTTCATCCATATGATCCCGGGACTGGAGTTAAGCTATTCCGCAGCAATACCAATGGTCTTGCTTCAGGGAACACGATCGAAGAGGCAGTGCTGCACGGATTGCTGGAAGTGATTGAAAGAGATGCTCTCAGCATTGCGGAATATACCCATGATCCTGGCAGGGAGATCGTGCTATCCCAGAGCGATGGGATCAACTATTCATTGAAAAAGAAGATTGAAGAAGCAGGGATCAAAGTTAAAGTCTGGCTGCTTGGATCTGATATTGATATTCCCACAGTTGTTGTTGCGCTTGATGATACTGTTCTTAAAGATCCTGCGCTTCTTGTAATGGGGGCGGGCTCGCACCTGTCGCCTAAGATAGCAGTAACACGGGCTCTTACAGAGGCTGCACAGAGCCGGGTTGTACAGATACACGGCGCTCGAGAGGATACTGACAGGGAACAGGTAGTGCGAACTTTTGGCTACGACCACATGAAAAAACTGAACAGGTACTGGTATGAGGACATTGATACAGTTACAATGGATGAGATCATGGACAGCTCAAGCGATACACCTGCAGCCAATATCAGCACAGTTCTTGAAAGAATTGATGGAATAGCTGATGGTGCCATTATCGTTGATCTGTCAAGGGGTGTGAACGTCCCTGTGATCAGGGCTATTATCCCGATGTTTGAGCAATATACGCTTGACAGAGAGAGAAAGGGAGAGCGGATCAGGAAAAGGAAGAAGCGAGTAAATTAATGAAAATCTTTGAAAAAAACAACGAACTGGTACGAACTAAAACGAACTCTGGTGGCGTGAGTTCGTATCGAGTTCGTTGTGTTCGTTGCTATTTTTTTCATACCAGGGCACAGAGAAAAGCAGTAAATCTCTGTGCTCTCTGTGTCCTCTGTGGTAAATTTTCTTTGCTTGAAGTTTTATCAAACCAAAATCATGATAAGGAAATCTTATCACTCATAAAACGAGGCATAGCTTTATGAGAGTCGTAGTATATACCGGCACGAGCATAAGTCATCTTGATGCAAAAAAGATCCTCGATGCAGATTACCGCGCTCCGGTAAAGCGGAATGATATAACCAGGATAATGAGGAACCCGCCTGAGATCATCGGAATTATAGATGGGGTATTTTTTGATAGCGCGGCTGTGGCTCACCGCGAGATAATAGAAGCGATAAAGAACGGCATTACTGTCGTCGGTGGAGCCAGTATGGGGGCGCTTCGGGCGTCTGAACTTGATTCATATGGAATGATCGGCGTGGGAAAGATATACGAGATGTACAGGAGCGGTGTTCTTGAGTCTGATGACGAGGTTGCGGTCACTTATGATCCGGATACGATGGAAGCGATGTCGGTTCCACTTGTTAACATAAGGGCGACGCTTGGATCCGTGGTAGAGAGTGGGCTTCTTGAGCATGAGATAGCTGATTCCATCCTTAATATAGCCAGGAAATTATTCTATCCTGACAGGAATTACAGGAATATCGTGAGTGAGTGCATGAAAAAAGGTATCATCATTGATACGGAGCAGGGAAAAATGCTTGAACTATTATTGGAGCATGAAGTGGATGTAAAAAGAAATGATGCTGTGCTTGTACTTAAGATGATAAAGGGTTTATGAAAAAGAAAGAAGTAAGTGAAAGCTCAGTACTTAAAGACCGGGTATGTATTGTTTGCGGCAATAAATTTGATGTTAAACTTTTGGAAAATAATGTCATACCGATCCAGTATTTCTTTTCTAAAGATCTCATTAAGAATATAACTGATAAAGACGGTGAATACTGGGAGTGCGAATATTGCAGCGGTTATTTCAAAGAGAGAGTTAAGGAGTACATGATCAAGAATTGGGGAACTCGATGCCCGGATTATGAGAAAGATTGCGCTTGCTGTAAAGCATGGAAATATTTTGATTATTTGTTTGAGATAGATGAATGATGGCTTCGGCCACCAACATTATCTATAACGGCGCTGGGGTTGCGACCCCAGACCCGGTGAGGCGCCGCCGCTGGCGGGGTTTAACATGAAATCATCGGTTGCATATATCGCAAACTTCAGTCTGTTTTTATCTGTTTCGCCGAGCAAGATTCAATAGGTTTCACCGCAAAGTGCATAGAGTCTGCAAAGTGCTGGCGTGGCAGGAGAACGTGTTCTGGAAGGCAACATCTTGGCTCAAAAAAATCTATGTATAATGCCATTTATAATGAGTAATAGTGAGAAAATGGCAATAAGCGAACTGGATGTTGCAGCTTTCATTAAGCATAAAGATATAAAGCTCGTTGGCGATAGATTGATAACTATCCCGAAGAAAAAAGAGAAAGGATTCTTCCATGTTGAAATGGATATACCTGAGGAAGAAATTGACGAGCTATTAAGTGATGAGATATCTCAGTGGATAGAATGAACCTTGCGGAATTCAACGGAACCGAGGTTTTTGTAAAAGCATATTGCTTCCAATGATAAGGATTTCGACAGGGTCGATTTTTTGAAAAGATGGAAGCCTTGATTCAAGCTATACCACTGGCTTTCTTGGCAGTTGTTGATCGCACATCGTGGGACGATCCTCTTTGGAACTTTCAGCAGATTAAAATAGCTTGAAAAAAAAATTAAAAAATTGATGTTGAGAAAAACACCCAACATCGAACCTATCTAAAAAGTATTATCTCGCTGCTTTCGCAACACGCTCGATATTATCTTTCTTGCCCATGGCAAACCCTTTTACATCGTAGTTCGCCGCTGCTATTATCTCTTCTGCAAGGGCATCCACAAGTGATTTCTTTTTACCGAATGCTGCCTGCTGCGCACCCTGAGCTATAAGTCTCAGTGCAAAATCCACACGGCGCTGCGGGGCTGTATCTACAGACTTGGGGACTGCTATGCCGCCATACTGCAGTCTAACAGTTTCTTCTCTGGGACCTGCGTTCGCGATCGCATTTACCAGCACCTGGACCGGGTTCTGTCCGGTTTTTTTGTTGATTATGTCGAAAGCATTCTTAACGGTCTTGTTAACCGTTATCTTCTGCCCTGTGTTATGCTCTTCCCTCATCATCTTGTTGACAAGTCTCTCAACGATGTTCAATGTGGATTTGGCGAACTGCTTTTTGGAGTTCTTTCCACCGCTGTGCGGGAGAAATATAGGAGCAAGATTGACGTAGTTCCTTATACTGGGGTCTTTGATCTCAACTTCAGAAAAATCCCATTTACCATATAATTTGTGCATATCATCTCACCGGTTTTTCCTTCTTTCCAAGCACCATCTGCCTCAAGTCCACATTATTAACTGCAACGACCTTCCAGCGCACGCCTGGAATATCACCCATGGCACCGCCCATCCTTCCGCCTATTCCCTCCACGAGAACTTCATCATGTTCATCTATGAAGTTGATGGCGCCGTCCAGTGGACAGAATGCGGTTACCTGTTTTCCATTCTTGATAAGCTGCAATCTGATACATTTCCTGATGCCTGAATTGGGCTGCTTAGCTTCGATACCAACCTTTTCTAGTGCAATACCACGGGCACGTGGTGCACCTGCAAGCGGGTCAGCCTTCACATCAAGGTTAAGTGCCCTTCGGCTATAATTGATATCGCTCCATCTGAATTTCTTATGTTCGCTCTTGAGTTTTCGAGCGGCGTACATTCCTTTTCCCAAGTTTTTTCCTCCAAAGTTACTGAATAATTACATCATCTATATTATGGTGTCTGGCAGAGAGTTTTTTTATTTTTTCAATATTTTTTCCGTCTCTCCCTATGGCAAGACCTTTCTCTTTACTATTTACTTCTACATAAGCTATGCGCTTGTCGTCCTTGACCACAAGGTTTACGTTCTTTATAGAGACCGGATGAAAAGCATTCTTAACGAACTCTGCAGCGTCATCAGAATGCTCAATTATCTCAACATGCTTACCTATCGTTTTCTTTACGCGATTGATATGTTCCCCGCCTTTTCCGATAGCAAGTCCCATATCCCCGCTCTTTACCACGAATATCAGTCTGTTGTTCTCAGAATCTTCAAAGCAATCCCGTGCACTTGCTCCGGTCATGCTCTCAAATAATGCTATATATCTTATTCCTTCAGAACTGAGCTTCACTTCACTCATTCATGCTCCCGAAAGACAGGATCTCGGAATCTCCGGGTTCAAGCACTGCAAGCGCTGAAATCGAGAATGGTTTGCCGCAAGCGACACCAAGGTCAACTCCTGACCCTGCATATTTTATCATAGCTGTTCCCTTGAATTCTGAAAGATCCTTTTCCGAACAGGTTGATGAAACCACAACGACCTGAGCTTTTCCATTCTTTATAGCATCCCGTGTCTGTTTTATTCCAATGACAACTTTACCTGTGGACAGGGCGCTTCTTAATACTTTGCTGATATCAGTTTCCATAATCATACTCCTTTAACTGGTTTTTTTGCGATCAATTTAACATTTCCTGTACCCAGCCTGATGGGTTGACCAACTATTACATTTTCTGTTACTCCACGAAGTTCATCTACATCTCCGGCAATACCTGAATCCAGCAGGTGGCTGACAGTAACTTCAAATGCTGCGCGGGCAAGAACACTTGCTTTTTCGCCAGATATGCCGTGTCTGCCTATGGGCTTTACCTCACCATCAACTGTCATAATATCTGATACAAGCATAATGTGACGCACATCAACGTTAAGACCCTGCTCCTTTAATGTCTCCGTAGCTTCATGGATCAAGGCTGCCCTTGCTGCTTCTATCCCCATTACTTCGTAAATCTCATTAACATTGTTGGTCCTTGTCCTGGTAGGATCTACACCGTCTATCGCAAGCACTTCCTTGAGAGTGGAACCTTCGGTATACAGGACATATTCTCCGCTCTCTTCTTTCCTGATGACGACCCTTTTTATTCCCTTAATGCCCTTTAATATCACAGAATGCACGCTTTTAACAAGCTGCAGGAGCTGCCTGTAAGAGGGCTCCTCTGGTTTCATTATCAACGAGTCCCCGGTGATATATGATGATGTATCGAGTTCCTCGTTTATCCTCTCAGAGACCTCTTTTGCGGTCATATTGCGCTGAGTAAGGGCTTTTTTATTAAGCTCAACAACTACTTTCATTTCCGTGATGTCCGTGGACATGCTGCCGAGAACCCCAATATAGGTAGCTTCGATCTTCCATGCAAGTTCGCGAGCCTTATCCCTGTCAAAAGCATAATCCTTTTCAAGGAAAATGGTCATCATCGGAGTACTTGGGTTTTTCCTGGCATCCACTATCTCTATCAACCTGGGCAGACCCAGTGTAACGTTGATCTCTGCTACACCAGCGTAGTGGAATGTTCGCATTGTCATCTGAGTGCCAGGTTCCCCGATCGACTGGGCTGAAACCACGCCTGCAGCTTCACCTGCTTCTATTTTTGAAGATTCATACATTGCCATAGTACGCTTGATGATCTCATCGAACTGTTTTTGTGTGAACTTAACGGGTTTAAGCTCGCGCAGCAGATTATCTTTAACCCTCTGTGGAAGCAAAAGATCTTCAACAGTTTTGTCGATAGTTTTCTGATCAACGCTCATTCTTTCACCCCTTTAACTGAATCAATAATACGTCTGACTGCTTCGGGTTTACTGAAATCGCTGTTCATCGGATTAATGCCGTCCTCGCCGTATTTGAATTGTATTATCATCTTTCTGGTATCCCTGACAGTCCCATCGAACTGCACTTCAAGGTCCTGAAGGGCATTTACCAGCCGCCTCTGGAGGTAACCTGATTGGGAAGTTCTGACCGCAGTATCCACAAGACCTTCGCGTCCTCCGATAGCGTGGAAGAAATACTCCGTGGGAGATAGACCGCTCTTGTAGCTGGCCCTTACGAATCCATGAGCATCTGCACCAAGATCGTTGCGTTCAAAATGTGAAAGCGTCCTGCCAGCATAGCCTCTCTTGATACGTTCGCCTCGCACTGCCTGCTGGCCAACGCATGCAGCCATCTGGGTAAGGTTCAGCATCGAACCTCTTGCTCCGGACTTTGCCATTATCACTGCAGAATTATCCATTCCAAGATGATGCCCTGCTATGTCACCTGTAGAGTCTCTGGCTTTACTCAACTCTTTCATGATCTCCATTTCAAGTGTCTCTGCAAGTGTTCGTCCAGGGAGTTGTTCGAGTTCTCCAGCCTCGTAGGCTGAGATCAGTTTTTCTACTTTGTCCCTGGCCTGATCAAGCACATCGTTGATCTGTGTCTGTGCATCAATAGGAATGAATTCATCGTCTATACCGAAACTGAATCCGCCGCGCATGATAGCTCTTATGGCAAGCTTTGTAGCATCATCGATGAATTTGCATGCAATTACAGGATTGAATTCCTTCATGAGTTTATCAAGAATAACACTCTTAAAAGCTCCTATGGCCCTTTCATCGATGGTTCCCATTTCAAGTATCCCATCTTTGATGACCACATATGAATCGTTTTCGCACTCCTCAAGCTTGCAGGTATCGCATTGCAGACATATTTCTGACTTGAACTTAAGATCGAGACCTTTCGGAAGAATATGGCTAAATATCTGTTTTCCAGTCCAGTAAGGCTGTTTTTTTACTTCTCCTGCTGGAGGGTACAGTTCACGTATTTCGGATTTCCCGAGGAGTTCCAGAGCATCATTCTTAGATATCTTATCTTTGCTGTTCGTGAGCAAAAAGAGCCCTGTGATGTGGTCGTGAATGCCTCCTATAATAGGCCCTCCGAACCTTGGGGACAGGATATTTTCCTGCACGTGCATAAGGATCTTTGCTTCAGCCAGTGCTTCCTCGTTCTGCGGTATGTGCATGTTCATCTCGTCGCCGTCAAAGTCTGCATTATATGGGGGACATACAGCAGGATTTAACCTGAAAGTCTTGTTGGGCAGCACTTTTATTTCGTGAGCCATTATGCTCATTCTGTGAAGCGAAGGTTGTCTGTTGAAAAGAACTATATCTGCGTCTTTTATCTGTCTCTCAACTTTCCATCCAAGTTCAACAAGGTCAGCAAGTTCACCACAGTTCTTATCCGTGATCTTCACGCGGCGTCCGTCGGCTCTGACTATATAATTAGCGCCAGGATGATTTTCTGGACCCCTTCTTACATATTCTTTTGCCTCTTCATGATTCCTTGGTGTAACGAACATTGTGCTTGTAAGTTCTTTAGCTATTTCAAGGGGTACACCCACCTCGAATATTCTCAGGTTCGGGTCAGGCGAGATGACAGTTCTTGCTGAAAAGTTGACACGTTTTCCTGACAAACTTCCTCTGAACCGTCCTTCCTTACCCTTTAAACGCTGCGATAACGTCTTTAATGGTCTTCCAGATCTGTGTCTAGCCGGTGGCACGCCAGATACAGCGTTATCAATAAATGTCGTCACATGGTACTGCAATAGTTCCCACAGGTCTTCGATAATAAGCTGTGGTGCTCCTGCTTCCCTGTTTTCCTGGAACCTCTGGTTAATACGGATAATGTCCACGAGTTTGTGGGTAAGGTCGTCCTCACTTCTTTGACCTGATTCCAGGGTGATAGACGGCCGCATCGTAACAGGAGGTACTGGAAGTACTGTAAGGATGATCCATTCAGGGCGCGCATTTTTAGGGTCCATTCCTATGACTTCAACATCCTCATCTGTCATTTTTTCAAGACGGGATCTGATATCTGTTGGCATCAACTTATGATCCTCTGTATGACCCTCTTTGTAAAGATTTATTTTCTCATTTTCCAGCTTTACGAGGAATGAATCAGCCTTTTCGCTGTTGATCTTCAGTGTTGCATCGGTTTTTCCATCATTCATTATCAGAGAAAGGGATTTTTTACCGGTTGATACCTTAATTGTTAAACCATCACTGGACATTTCAATTTCCGGATTTTTCAACCAGTCAACCTCATAATTTGTGATCAGAAATTCGATGAATTTTTTACTTTCTTTTCCTGGAATTTCATTCCAGTTGAACAATAATTTATTTTCTTCAATTATTTCAATGTAGGTTGTGGGTTTCTCGAATTTGACTTCTGGCTGTTCTTCACCGCAGTACTGGCATGTCCCTGACTTTCGTGCTTCCTTGAATACCTCATTTACGATATCCTCTGCTGATTGCCCCATATTCCGAAGTGTTTTTATCTGTTCAAGATATTTCGTTTTCTGGTCAGGAGATAAAAGCAGAGCTCCGCATTTCCTGCAGGTAGCCCTCAGTATCTTACGAATAAGTTTTGCAAATCCAACATGAATTACGGGAGCAACGAGCTCAATATGCCCGAAATGACCCGGACATTCACCAGCCCTGCCTCCGCAGGTCTTGCACCGCAGACCCGGGTCGATGACGCCCAACTTTGTGTCCATCAAACCCATCTCGATCGGAAAACCGTCATCGTCATATGTATCTGCTGTAATGACACGAGTGACGCTCATCTTCCTGAATTCCTTTGGGGAAATCAGTCCAAATTTTATTTCTTTAATTCTTTTTGGGGTTCCTATTGCCATGATTTCCTCCTACACCGCATCTTCAAGCACAAGCCGCGGCGCAACTCCGAGTGATATGATCTCATCAAGCAGTAACTTGAATGCGTAGCTCATTTCTGCAGGATGTATATCTATCTCCGCATTGCAGTTATGGCATACAGTTAAGTTCTTTCTCTTATCCAGGGTGGCTATCATTCCACAATGTGTACATACATATTCAATGACCCTGTCAGATTCATCCAGCAGACGTTCCTTCAATGCCATGGCCGCACCATGTCCTATCAGCACATCACGTTCCATTTCTCCGAACCTGAGACCGCCTTCTCTTGCCCTTCCTTCGGTTGGCTGTCTTGTCAAAACCTGTACTGGACCGCGTGACCTTGCATGCATCTTTGAGGAGACCATGTGATATAATTTCTGATATAAGATAACGCCCATGAAAATATCTGCCTGGATCATGTTCCCGGTTATTCCATCGTAAAGCACTTCTTTTGCAGTATGGGAATATCCAAAGATCTTCAGTGCATCCCTGAGTTCTTTTTCAGATGCTCCTGAAAAAGGGGTCCCATCTATCTGACGCCCTTCTAGAGATCCAACCTTACCGCCGATCATTTCAAGGACGTGTCCTACGGTCATTCTTGAAGGGATGGCGTGAGGATTAACTATCAGGTCAGGAACTATTCCGTTCTCTGCAAATGGCATATCTTCTTGAGGTACTATCAGACCGATAACGCCTTTTTGTCCGTGCCTTGATGCGAATTTATCACCAATTTCCGGCACTCTCTGGTCTCGCGTCCTGACTTTTGCAAGTCTTGAGCCGTTCTCGGATTCTGTAAGAATAACTGTATCTACCGTCCCTTTCTCGTTCGAGCGCATCGTTACTGAGCTCTCTCGCCTCTGAAGAGGACTTATACCCAGTTCAGTTGGTTCTTCAAGGAACCTGGGGGGACTTGTTTTTCCTATCAGCACATCGTTTGGTCCAACTGGTATTTCTGGATTTACAAGTCCATCGCTGTCCAGTTGTTTGTATACCTCAGCACCTCGAGCACCTCTTACTTCTGCATCAGGTATTTCGAATTTGTCTTCCTGCCCTCCAGGATACTTGCGTTCCTCGCCTTCGTTGGTCCTGAAGAAATGACTCCTTCCAAGACCCCGCTCTATAGAACCTCTGTTGATAACAAGGGCATCTTCAATATTATAGCCTTCATATGACAAAACTGCGATCACGAAGTTCTGTCCTGCAGGTCTCTTATCAAAACCTATGGCTTCGGCTGTCTGTGTGCTCACCATGGCCTTCTGCGGGTAGTGTAGAACATGCGCCCTTGTATCAGGGCGAAGTTTCATATTTGGAGTTGACATGCCCAGACACTGCTTTATCATGCCTGCACCCATGGTATTTCTGGGAGATGCATTGTGTTCTGGAAAAGGCACCATGCCTGTGCATATGCCCAGTATCAGCGCAGGGTTGATCTCAAGATGCGTATGTTTCTGGGTAATATCTTTTTCATCTATTGCAATAAGAGCGTTCTCTTCCTCTTCAGCATCAAGGATCTCTACAAGACCTTCATTGACGAGATCGTCAAAATCGATCTCACCTTTCTTCAGTTTCTCGATATGTTCTTTAGTTACAAGAGGGGCGCCGTTCTTAACGATTATGGCAGGACGTCTTGCTCTTCCCGGGTCTGAGTTAATATAGATCTCATTCGTATCTTCAACGAACGTAATGTTGACCTGTCTCTTGATCTCGCCGTGCTGGCGTTTTTTCCTGAATTCACTAACAAAATCTCTGGGATCATCATGTGTTCCCAGAAGTTCACCATTTAAGAAAATCCTTGTCTTATTCACTGAAATCAGCCTCCGGTTCTTCCTCAGGTTGCTCAACCTTAGCTACATCTTCTTCCTCTTGCGCTTCTAATTCAGTAGCATAAGTAGTAGGGACTTCTTCCATTTCAGTAAGATGAGGTATTATCGGGACTATGCCCATTTCAAACAGCATGACCTTGAAATTTTTATCTTCACCTGCGCTTGTGGATATTTCGACTAACTGTGCAAAATTCTTCACAAGACCACAATTTGGTCCTTCTGGCGTTTCTGATGGACACACCCTTCCCCACTGAGTGGGGTGCAGGTCACGCGCCTCGAAATGAGGTTGAGAACGTGACAGCGGTGAGATAACTCTTCTAAGATGTGAGAGCGATGCAATATAATCTGTACGATCAAGAAGCTGAGAAACACCGGTCCTTCCTCCTACCCAGTTTCCTGTTGCAAGAGGATGCACAAGACGTTCTGTGAGTACATCAGAACGAACGACCGTGGCAACGTTGAGGTCCCTGTTCCTCATGCTGGCTCTTTCAAGCTGGTATTTGATATCACGTGTGAGCCTGTTGAATGAGACCCTGAAAAGGTCTTCCATCAGGTCACCCGCTAGTTTCAGTCTTTTATTAGCATAATGGTCTTTATCATCGCTGTCCCTTTTGCCAAGCGCAAGTTCAAAGCATGCCTGCGCCATTCGTCCTAGGAATTGCGCTTTAAGTAATCTGTGCGCTTCATCGTTGCCAAGGTGCGGAAGCAGGTATCTGTCAATAACGTAATTTGCCCTCTTTATCTGGTAATCCCTTGCCTGACCTGAAGCGACGCGAGTTCCTATTTTCTCCATGGCTTTTTCTTTGTCAGCAACTTCTGCCTCTTCGAGGTTCTCGAGCATGAATTTGACTATTTCAGGATCGTTCGATACTGCGTTCACGATGTCCTGATCTGTTTCAATGCCAAGCGCCCTGATGAGCGTAACAAAATTGATCCTGCCTGATATGGATGGGAATGAAACTTCAAGAATGGATTTTCTGTTCCTTTCAACAACAACAAGTGCGCGGTAGCCCCGCCTCTGTGAGAAAACTTTTGCAACTTCTATATTTTCCCCGTATCTTTCTTCCTTTTCGACAAGTATCTTGTTCGGAGCAAGATCTTCAAGCGTGGTAATTACTCGTTCAGTGCCATTGATTATGAAATATCCTCCAGGATCCTGGGGATCTTCTCCAAGTTCCACCATATCCTTTTCAGTAAGCCCTACAAGATTACATCTTTTTGACCAGATCATCATCGGCATAGACCCGATATTAGCTTCCTTTTCCTCTTTTTCGCCTTCCGGGCTTACGATCGTCATTCCTAGAGAAAGAGGAGCAGAATATGTGATGTTTCGAAGGCGCGCTTCTGTGGGATAGAGTTTATCCACTGCGCCATCTGCTTCTCTGACCACTGGATGACCTACATGGATCTTTCCGAGACGGACGTGTGTCCCTTCTATATCTGTTTCAATGATCCTCTGTTCATCGATGACTTTTTGAAGACCGTATTCCAAGAAATCATTGAAGGAATCCACATGATGTCTCACTATTTTATCACTTGTAAAATAAGCTTTTGATAACACTCTTCTATCTAACATATTTCCTCATAGTTCCCAGATAATTTATGCGATAACTAACCGATAAAAAATGGCTTTACTTGCTGTCTGGCTATCCCGTGTGATGCAGATAACATCTCCCACTTTTGCCTGTATTTGCACTGCAGCAGGGTCTGTAACACGGATCTTAGGCATCTGTTCTTTTTCGATATTATATACTGATAATGTTTTTTTTAATTCAGTTTCATCTATGATCTCGTGTTTCGGGACCATTTTATGACCTAATGGATTGAAATCTCTACCTTTATTTTCTTTCTCCTTCATGCACTTTCCTCCAGAACAAAACGGGCTCGGAGGGATTTGAACCCTCGACCATCGGGTATCTTTTCTTTCGAATAAAAGCCCGGTGCTCTGCCTGACTGAGCTACGAGCCCAAACATTCTATTTTTTAAACTAATGGATAATCGGCCAATATGGAATACTAAATGATAATTAATAAATTGCAAGTTGTGTTAAAACCTCATGGACGTGCGCCCCTTGAACAACCTATTATAATTTAAACCTTTCCCTATAGGAGAGATTTATTATCAATGCTAACCATAAAAATCATCAAATGTCCAGCGATGAAAAAAAGGAGATGAAATGGATATATGAAATAATCGTGGGCAGCATCCCCCCCTTCTCACTTCTCCCTTACCGGTACAGCATTCTGCTCCAACTGCTGTTGCTTCTTGTTATTGGACTAATTCTTGGTTTCATATTCAACCTGAAATCCGTTTCGCTGATCTATGGTTCCCTTGGGATACTGGTAGCTGTCTCCTGGAGCCTTCTGATACTCCAGCTGGGCCCAACACTGCGCAAATTCAGGGCGCCACTCAGCAAAGATGAAAATGAACTATTAGAGAGATACCGGGGTATTCTCTTTCACAGGAACCATTACGAAGCAGTACCAGGCCTGGCAATTTTCATCACGTTCATGATATATCTTTTTAATTTCGGGTCGGATTTGATAGAGTACTGGCTTGGAAAGGACCCAAATATCATTCTGCTTTTGTTCGTAAGTCTTCTCATCTGGGATATCTGCTACAGGATGGGGCTCGGAATATGGACATCCATACTTGCACTCTGGAGGTCTATCAAGCTGAAAAAACTTGCAGAAAAAAGAAGCGAACTTGAACATACGCCATATACAGAACTTAATTACCTTCAAAAACTTGACATAAACAATGTCTTTTTCGGAATGATCTCACTTCTTTTGATACCCATTATCCAGCATGACAGTTTCCTTGTTGCTGTAATACTTGTATTTTTTGTCTTTATTATCATCACATCGATGACTTCAGCATATATCGTCTCAAAGGTACCCTGGCTGCCGCCTGACATATACAACCTTGTCATGGAGTCCAGTTTCGCATATGTAGGAAGTGCCTTTCATGGAGAAACGCATGTTACTCCTGTTGTCTATATATTCGATGGACAGAGGATTTTTTTTAATACTTCCAAAGAGTCAAAGAAGTTAAAAATGTTGAGCAAGAACAGGAAAGTTGCATTCCTGATAGACACCCGGGACATGAGCAACATATATCAGAATAAAGCTGTACTTTTCACAGGCGAGGTAAAAATATATGGGCTCCGGGATCTCCCATTACGCTTTTTCCAGATGCTTGGCGCACGTTCTCTGTTTCTTAAGAAATATCCAGAATATACACAAAAATATGCCACCTCAGAACTGCCAAAAGCATGGCAGCTAACACCAATTATCTCAAGGATCCTTGTGGAAATAAAACCTGTCAAAATAATATACTGGAGAGGAGCTAAGCAGATCAGTGTGCCGGTGTAACCATGAAGATACCAGATGAAATGCTCAATATCCTTTATGGGAACTACTTCGGATACGTGTGCACGAGCGATCGTGACGATCAGCCGCATATTACGCCTGTTTTCTTTGTGTACGAAGAGCCGTTGCAAAAAATATTTTTTATTACCAACGATAGATCAAAAAAAGTCAAGAATATACTTGAGAACCCGAAGGTCAGCATTACGGTGGATATCAGGGATACGAAAAACCCGTTCAACAACGAAGGTATATTGGCGCAGGGTACTGCCCAGATAACAGAAAAAGGACCCATCTATTTCCTTTCAGAGGAGACTTTGGGACTCTACAGGGACATCTATATGGAATTCAAAGGAAAGTACCAGGCTGTGATAGAGAATAGATCGATGGGTGAGAACGATGTGATCGTTCAGATAAAGATCGGAAAAATGGTATACTGGAAAGGCCCTCATTTTAAGTCAATTAAGCTTGGATAGACGATGTATATCGATACCTGTACCTCACGCCTCAAGATTTATGAACAGATAGCCGAGGGTTCTACGGTTCTTGAGATCGGATGTGCTGACGGTAGACTTTCAAATATGCTTTCGATAAAGAAGAAATGCCGGGTTTACTGCGTTGAAAAGGACACATCTATGGCATGTATTGCAAAAGGCAAATGCGTGGAGATCCATAATATCGATATAGAAAAAACACAACTTCCTTACAGCGAAGGATTTTTTGATTATATCATTATGGGAAATGTCCTGGAACACATGGTAGAGCCATTGAAAGTATTGAAAGACATCAAGAAATACCTGTCAGATGATGGATTTTTGATTTTTTCAGTACCCAATATCGTGAACTGGCATTCCAGGCTGACCATCTTTTTCGGAAAATTCGAATATGCCCAAAGCGGCGTTTTTGACAGGACACATCTGCATTTTTATAATCTGAATTCTTCAAATAAACTCGCTGTTGATGCTGGTTATAAAATCATATCGCTTGATGTCACACCAAGTATTTATTTCTGGAAAAGGAGGTTGAACTTCCTCTGGTACAGGTTGGCTCTTTTGTGGAAGAATCTATTCGCGGATGAGTTCATAATAAAAGCAAAAAAAATAAGTTAGGAAATCCTTAGACTGTATTCAGAATACCGTCATAAAAACAAACCGCAGCGCGGTTTGTTTTTTAGGGCTTAAGGATATAGTATTTCACTATCAACCCTGCGAACAATATCGCCACGATATTCATCACTTTTATCAGCGGATTTATAGCAGGTCCTGCTGTATCTTTTGTCGGGTCGCCCACAGTATCGCCAACAACAGCCGCTGCATGCGTCGGGTTCTTGCTTCCATCCGGCAATCTCTTCCCGCCAAGGTTCCCCGATTCGATATATTTCTTGGCATTATCCCATGCTGCACCGCCAGTTGTCATCATGATCGCAAGCATAAGCCCTGATATAATAACGCCTATGAGCAAACCTCCCAGCGCAACGGGGCCGAAGATGAAGCCCACAACAAGAGGCGATAGCACTGCAAGAAGCCCGGGTATTATCATTTCCTTCTGTGCTGCAATTGTGACTATATCCACGCAGCGCCCGTAATCCGGTTTTCCGGTTCCTTCCATGATCCCTTTGATCTCCCTGAACTGCCTCCTTATTTCTGTTACTATAGTGGTCGCAGCACGCCCCACGGCTCCCATCAGGAAGCTCGTGAAAAGGAATGGTATCATGCCGCCAATGAGTAAACCCACAAGCACAAGTGGATCTGACAGGTTAAGCTCAAGTGTCTTTCCTTCGCCGAGAAGTTCGCTTACCTTACTGCTGTAAGCAGCATAAAGCGCAAGGGCACCAAGAGCAGCAGAACCTATGGCATATCCTTTCGTGATCGCCTTTGTGGTATTTCCCACAGCGTCAAGCGGGTCTGTTATATCCCTGACTTCCTTTGGCAGTTCTGCCATTTCAGCGATGCCGCCGGCGTTATCTGTTATTGGCCCATAAGCGTCAATTGCGATTATGATTCCCGTGACCGAGAGCATGGCTGCTGCTGCTATTGCAATACCATACAATCCAAGCGCGGGGTTGGTGGCACCTCCCATTATTAAATATGAGGAAAGGATGCCTGCACATATTACTATTACAGGCAGCGCTGTGCTCTGAAGACCCACGGCAAGACCAGTAATTACATTTGTCCCCGGACCTGTCACCGAGGCATTAGCTATGTCTTTCACAGGTTTATGTGTTGTTGATGTGTAATATTCTGTGATCAGTATCATTGCTGCAGTAACACCAAGACCAATAAGTGCGCTGATAAACAGGCGGATATCGCCTTTCATCAGCTCCTGTGTGATCACATAGAACAATATCAATGATATTATACCTGCAACGATCGCTCCGTTATACATAGCTCCCATGATATTGCCCGACTTCCCTAACTTAACAAAGAATATCCCTATGATGGATGCAATGATCGCTGCTGCGCCAAGTGTCAGGGGATATATGATAGCATTAGGGAATTCGTTCAATACAGTCACACCAATGAGCATCGCGCCCAGCGCTGTCACGGCGTATGTCTCAAAAAGATCTGCAGCCATACCTGCACAGTCGCCCACGTTGTCTCCAACGTTGTCAGCGATCACGCCTGGATTTCGCGGATCGTCTTCAGGAATTCCTGCTTCAACTTTTCCCACAAGGTCTGTTCCTACATCTGCTGCTTTTGTAAATATGCCGCCGCCTATTCTTGCGAATAGACTTATAAGCGAAGCGCCAAACCCGAACCCTACAACTTTATCAACAGCTTTGATATCCCCGCCAAATGCGATAAATAATCCGCTTACTCCCAGGAGGGCAAGACTTGCAACAGAGATCCCGGTGACAGCGCCTCCCTTGAACGCCACATCAAGCGCTTTTGCCATCCCTTCTTTGGCTGCATTGGCGCAGCGCACGTTGCTTCGAACGGAGATGTTCATGCCCAGATACCCGGCTGCGGCTGACATTACTGCGCCGAGGATGAATCCTATTGCAGTCTCAATATTGATCGCAACCCCGATAAGGATCGCAAGTAAGGCTGCGATCATTGCTACGGTCTTATACTGCCTGTTAAGGTATGCCATTGCGCCTTCCTGAATGGCAGAGGCGATAGCTTTCATCTTCTCTGTACCTGCA
>JAUSDC010000067.1 GCA_030650845.1 Candidatus Methanoperedens sp. | reverse complement strand
AGCGCAAACTCCTGCTTCCTCACGGATTACTCAGGTCAGATGGTAACCGTGCAACCAATGATGGGTGGATAAACCCATCCGTTTTTTTAATAATAAGCTAGAAGGTGAAATGATGTTAGAAAATAATGGAGATAGCGCAGCTTCCGCCTTTGCGGAGTCTGTGCCCGTAACAGCACCGTTATGGAAAACACCGCGTTCTGTTGCAGATACACAGAGCCCAATAAAGCTGGAGACGGTGACCGACTTCGATTCTGGTTTTATACCCTATGAGATAGAGTATGGGGTGGTTATGGATCAGCTTTCCAGGATATATAAAAGCTGGAAGTCAACGATACGAGAATATATCGCAAATGCGGAAAGCGCCTGCATGTCTACGCTTAAGCTTGACCCAGACTATGTTCCAGAGATAAGGGTGGAGTATAATCCAGAGCAATGTCTCCTTATAATCGAGGATAACGGTATCGGGCTATCAAAGAAGATGTTTATGGAGGTGTTCCGGTACTTTGGCAGGTCAAGGAACGCTTTTGATCCATCGGTTTCGGGGATGTTCGGCTTAGGTGCCAAGTCGTTTGTTATGCTCGTCGGTGACAAGGGCAGTATGGTTATTCACACCAAGAGCAGAGAGACCGGCGAGTGCTATAAAATGTATGCCCGTAAGGTCGGGTTCGATGTTCTGCCTCAGGAGGAGAGAGGCTACGGTACATCCTTTACGTTCATTCACGATTCGAGTTTCAACAAGCTGGACGTTGTCAAGGCTATAGGTGAGTTTTCAAGATATGTAAGAGTCCCGGTGAGATTCACGATATCAGGAAATCCGGTAAAGGTTCCCAATCCCGATAACTCAAGACATTATGGCGTAACAGTTCCTGCAGAGATCGTCCTCACTCCGTCCGGACCTACCGTAATATCAGGGGTATCACCGATGGTAGTCTTGAATAAGAAGATTAAAGACCTCAATACTTCACGAACTGGCTACAGGGCTGATGAGAATTCCACGGAGTATATTAAACTCCATTATGACACTGAGCATTACGAATTCTGGGGTTTGATACAGGTTAATGTTACTGACGGGAACTTGACCGGTAGAAGCAACACGGACGGAGTTGCATCTCTTTTACTGATCAGCATGCCTACGGAGGACGTTGTAACTGAATTGTTTACAAAGGCGGTTATCAGGATAAAGTCAGAAACAGGCCCTGACTGGCTGCCTAAACCAACGCCAGATAGGGAAAGGTTTGAG
>JAUSDC010000060.1 GCA_030650845.1 Candidatus Methanoperedens sp. | reverse complement strand
ATCACTGGAGTTTCCGGGACATTGTGCGACTGGAGCGCACCATCAGGATGGAGCGGTGTGACTTTCGCAGACTCAGGCGCTATCATCCACAGGTTCGATTGCCGTGATTCAGCAGGAGGTGGGCTTTTCTCATCAGAATGGAACAGCTACAGGACGTTAGTGCATGAATCAGGGCATGCAATTTTTGGCATTGCAGATGAGTACTGCTGTGATAGCTATTACTTTGAACCGACCCCGAATCCCAATATCTGGGACTCATTGGCAAAATGCCGCAACGCAGCTACTGCGAACGGATGGAATCCAAATGACTGTGTGCAACTGGCAAGCGGGACGAGCACGATAAACTGGTGGAAGTCAGACCCTGAACCAGATATAATGAAAACTGGAGGAGGTACTGTGTGGGATTTCAACAGGGCAGATATGAAAAATGTGAATTGGTTGTTCGACGAATGCAGTGCAGGGAGGTGTTGAGCATGATAAAACAAATTCTATTGTTTTTGATCCTCTTTGGATCGGTACAGATGGTACATGCACAGAACGAGCCATATCCTATAGTGCCAGCAGAGGTAACGGACAGGATCCAGGAGATCAATGCCCTACCAGCAGTACCTGAACAACCAGAACCCTCTTTACCAGAGCAGGCAGGGATAATAAAAAAACTTCCTGAAAGACCAAAGTCGATCATACTGGAATATAATATTAAAGACAGCAAGATGACGTTGATCTCAAAGAGCGTTGTTTACGGGATCCCAAGGTCGAGTGCCATAGGTTATAATCAGTTCAATGTTCAGGTGACTGACACAGAAGGCAAGATGATCCAGGAGATCGGGATAATGGATCCGCGTATCAGGATAGTGGAAGATGGCCCTGCAATAATTCTTGATGACGTTAATTTTGCAGTATATGTCCCATTTAATGAGAAAATAAGAACAATATCAATTGTCAATGCTACAACAAAGCAGGAATTTTTAAAGGTTGATGTTCAGAACGATATAAAGCTCTTCCTTGAAAAAACAAAAAATGAAGAACCTGATGCTCAGAAAACACAAACAAACGAGGAGCCCGATTTCTTCATATCTATAGAACCAAAGAGCATAGATGCAAAACCAGGAGATACTCTGAATTTCAGGATAAAAGTTAAATCAAAAGGCGGTTTCAATGAACCAATAAAGGGAAAACTTATCGTATCAGGGCCGTTGAATTTATCCCTGGAATATGAGCTCCCCGAGATCTCTCCCCCATATCCAAAAGAATTCACTTATCCTGTCACTATCCCGATTGAGACAATAAGTGGATCATATTCAGGGAGGATAATCGCAACAGGAGGAGGCATCACAAAAGAAGATACAGCAACTGCTAGAATTCCGAATGTGAGTGTTCTTGCTGCAATTGTTGTTATTTTCACAGTGGCTTTTGTGTCAAGAAAATACAAGAAATAAAACCACCCTATTGGTGGTTTTATTTATATGGAAAATAAACCCCTTTATTTCCACTGCAATATATATAAATGAATAATATACATCTAGATGATTCACATCATATATATGTAAAGGCTTATTTTATAAACGATCATATAATCAATACTTTAAAGAAATAAACGAAGGAGAAAAAAACAATATGATGACAAAGATAGTACATGTCCAATCTGTATTGCCATATGAAGATACCATTGCATTAAAAGCAAAAACCGGAGAGACCTCCATTAAAGAGGCTATTTCAACGGCAATTTACCATTTTTTGAAATGCCATGATTCTGATGGTGAAAGAGGCAATAATACAGAAAAACAATCGCCGTTTTTCTATAAAAATGGTTATCGAAGAAGTGCTTAAAATAATATGAATTATCTTTGCGTCCTATTGGACCCATACAATTCGTTGTAAGAGATAAGGGGCAGGCGAGCCAGTGGTGGTAAAAAAATCCTGCCCATCTCTTACTATACCTATATTAGTATTTAAAAATATCCAATCGATTGTTCATTTTTTACTCGAAACGTGATGATGCTTATCCTTTCCTTCTTAAACTTGCTATATTTCTCAGAATCTGAGCATCCAGCCTGTCTTTTTCACGAAGCGATGATTCTTTGATGCTCACAAGATCCATAATATTGGGCAATTTTATTACTGTATCCTTATATGACAATTTGGTATGGTATTCAAAAATTATGTCGAACCTTGGCTGCTCTATGAACATTAAATCAACTTCCACTTTGCCATTTGTTAGCGCTATTCCATGTTCTTGCTTGATATGGCTTTCTTCTTCTGGTATTTGTAAAAAACCAAGACTGGATAATAAAGTAATTGTGTCGCCAATATTTTTTGAGTCAAGTGAGATCGCAATATCTATGTCAAAAGTTGAACGTGGTACTCCATAAAGTACTGCAGCGTATCCTCCGATGAGCAGATATCTTATCTTATGTTTGTTGAGAATTTTGATGATCTTTATGAGTTCTTTTTCCATGCCATCCCCAGCATTTTATTGAACATTTCTATTTTTTTGATATTCTCTGGATAAGTAGGATAATGCATTATTGCTTCATATTTGCTCTCTTCCATGACCTTTTCGAGCCTGTTCAGATCCCTTAAGGATTTGATGCTCCCCCGCAGGGTAATGTAAGGCCTGTTGTTTTTCAAGATCAAAACTGCTCCTTTGCTGGTCTGATACCGCCCATGACTTTTGAGGGCTTTCAAGACGCGCGGGTCTAACCTGGATTTGATGAGGTACTTTGACATCTCATAGTCAGCAGGAGCGTGCTTCAGGATACTGGAAATGGTCTTGCGTGTAGGATTAGTAAGAATCTGATCCTTTAAGTGAATTGCGGTTTTCATTTAATAGATATTAATTATCATTCAAGCATTTTAAAGCTTTGTCTTCACTTTCCGGAACTGCAGCCATGAAAAAAACAACGAACTGGAACGAACTAAAACGAACTCTGGTGGCGTGAGTTCGTATCGAGTTCGTTGTGTTCGTTGCTATTTTTTCCAGAGTGAATTAAAAAATCTCAGAATTAAGGCGAAAAAGGATTTAAACCATAAATCATAATAAAGCATAATATATAATGGTAAGGCGGAGCTATGAGAATAATGAGATCGAACAAGAGTAAAGAGATAAATAAAAAACCCCAAAGTTCATCGAATTCAAAAAAATCCAATCATCGTCCCCTGACAGAAACCTCACCCATCGCTGACAGTGTCTTCCCCGTCGTGGGCATAGGTGCATCCGCAGGCGGTCTTGATGCTATTGAGAAATTCTTTTCAAATATGCCATCTGATAGCGGCATGGCTTTTGTTATTATCATGCACTTTGATCCCACCTCAAAAAGCGTTATGGTGGAGATATTGAAGAGATACACGAAAATGGAGGTGCACCAGGCAGAGGATGGGATGAAGATAAAACCCAACAGCGTGTATATCATTCCGCCCAATAAGGATATGGCAACACTGCACGGAACCCTCCAGTTGCTTGAACCCACTGTGTCAAGAGGTATCAGGCATCCCATAGATTTCTTCTTCAGGTCATTATCAGAAGACTGTAAAGAAAAAGCCATATGCATCATCCTTTCAGGAACAGGGACAGAAGGAACTCTTGGCTTAAAAGCTATTAAAGGCGAGGGGGGTATGGTCATGGTGCAGGAAGTAGCCTCAGCTGCATACGACGGCATGCCTGCAAGCGCCATAGCCACAGGATTTGCGGATTATATTCTGCCTCCTGAGAAAATGCCTGAACAACTAATAAATTATGTAAAACAACCGTACATTAAAGGTAAACGTAAGATCGCATTGAGCGAACAGGTCGCCCCCCTGCAGAAAATATTTATCCTTATTAGGGATCGAACTGGGCATGATTTTTCTCTTTATAAAGAGAGCACTATCAACCGCCGCATTGAAAGGCGGATGAATGTCCATCAGATCGAAAAGCTTACTGATTATGTCAGATATCTTTCGGAAAACCCATCTGAAATAGATATACTCTTTAAAGAACTCCTGATAGGAGTTACCAGTTTTTTCAGGGATCCACAGGCATATGAAAGTCTCATAAAAAAAGTCCTTCCTGACATTTTTAAAAACAAGACGTCTGCTATGCCTGTACGGATCTGGGTCTCGGCGTGTTCAACAGGCGAAGAAGCATATTCCATGGCAATAATATTTAAGGAGTATTTAGACGAGATAAAAAGTGATATAAAAGTCCAGATCTTTGCTACTGATGTGGATAAGGATGCTATTGAAACAGCCCGTGCTGGCGTTTACCCTGCAAGTATTGCCGTGGATGTATCACAGGAACGACTTATGCGTTTTTTTATGAAAGCACAGGACTCTTACAGGGTTAAGAAAGAAGTCAGGGAAATGGTGACCTTTGCTCTCCAGAGCCTGATAAAGGACCCGCCCTTCTCTACATTAGACATGGCGAGCTGCAGGAACATTTTAATATATCTCAGTCCTGTGTTGCAGAAGAGAGTTATTAACACTTTACATTATTCTTTAAAGAAAGATGGGATACTTTTCCTGGGTAATTCTGAGACCATCGGTGAATTCACTGACCTCTTTTCAGTCGATGACAGGAAATGGAGAATTTATAAAAGCAAAGGTGGGTCTCACGTATTGATGGGTGATTTTACCCACATAGGGCAGGCAGGTGTTTTTGTTAAAATAAAAGAGTCTGCAAAATCCGTAGAGACCAGTTTTGGTGGTCAAATAGAAAAGATGCTGCTTGAGAACTATGCCCCTTCATGCGTTATTATTAATGAAAAAGAAGATATTCTTTATTTTCATGGCAAAACCGGCAAATACTTAGAACCAGCACCTGGAAAAGCAGGTCTTAAGGTCGTGGAAATGGCGCGCGAGGGTTTAAAACATGAATTGAATGTAGCCATTCGAAAGTCGATCGCCCAGAAAAAAGAGGTCACATTTAAAGAGTTGAATGTGAAGTCAAATGGTTCTTTCCAGACTGTTAATTTGATTGTCAGACCTCTGGTAAAACCTGACATGCAGGGATTGATGATCGTCATTTTTGAGGATATGCCTGACAAGCCATCAAAACCTGTCAAAAAAACACATACAAAGCAAGAGACCAACAAGTACGTCGCTAACATGGAACTGGAATTGAAGTCAACCCGGGAAAATCTCCAGACTACGATCGAGGAGATGGAAACCTCAAACGAAGAACTCCAATCTACAAATGAGGAATTCCAGGCTGCTAATGAGGAACTGCAAAGTGCAAATGAAGAACTTGAGACTTCAAGGGAGGAACTGCAGTCAGTCAATGAAGAACTGATGACGCTTAATGCGGAACACCAGACCAAGATCGAGGAAAATTTAAGGAGCATTAATGATATGAATAACATGCTCATAAGTACGGAAATCGCCACTGTTTTCCTGGATAACGACCTGTGCATTAAAGGATTTACCCCGGCAGCCACTAAAATAATAAACCTCATACAGACGGATATCGGGCGCCAGTTGAATGATTTCAGTTACAACATTATATATGAAAACCTGATTGATGATGTATCGAGTGTGCTCAATACCCTGGCTTTCAGGGAAACAGAAGTACCTGATAAGAACGGAAACTGGTATTTAATGCGGATCCTGCCCTACCGCACAACGGAGAATGTTATTAACGGCGCTGTGGTTACATTTATAGACATCACTGAACGAAAGCAGGCTGAGCAGAGGGAGAAGGATGCCAGGATATTTGCGGAAGGCATCGTTGACACGGTGCGGGAATCCCTCGTTGTACTGGACAAAGATATGCGTGTGATGTCGGCAAACCAGGCTTTTCACAGGACATTTAAGACTTCGAAAGAGGAAACTGAAAACAAATCCATATTCGTGATAAACGATCGCTCATGGGATATTCCAGCGCTTCGAAAGCTGCTGGAAGAGATCCTGCCTGAGAATACTGTGTTCAATAACTTCGAGGTTGAGCATAAGTTTCCAGGAATTGGATATAAAAAGATGCTGCTCAATGCCCGCAGGATATATCAGGAGGATGCGGGTGCAGACAGGATACTGCTTGCGATCGAAGATGTTAGTGATAAACTCTGAAATATGGGACACTACTTATATATATAGTAGCCAACATATAATCTTATTATGATTATGAGTAGGGTGTTAGAACCACTGGATATTAATGGTCACTTCTTAAGGGGTGAAAATTCTGTATCCTGTCCGCAAAATCCCGGGATTTAGATCCGGTGAAAAAAGAGGGATAAATGAAGATAATTCATAAATTGACCCTCGGGTATTTGATAGTCAGTCTGTTTTTCATGATCGTTGCCATCGTTGGGGTGTTAACGATCAATAATATCAACGTAGCATTTGACGAGCTCTCAAAGGAAAACATACCAGTTGTTGAAGCTCTTGAAAATGTGAAAACACTGGGTTTAAAAATGGGTTTAGCTTCAAGTGAGTTCGCACATGAACAGGATGAAATGGCTGCAATAGAACAAAATGTGGAGGACGAGATCGCAATATCTGTTAGAATTATCATCGGAGTAGCTCTATTCGCTTTTTTCATAGCTATCGTGCTTGGATTGTATATTTCAAAATCTATATCAGACCCGATAACCAGACTGAAAAATGCAGCTGAAGATATCAGTAAGGGTAAAATGGATACAAGAGTGGACATAAAATCCGGTGATGAACTGGGTATTTTAGCCGCAGGTTTTAATCAAATGGCGTCTGACCTGAAGCAGCATACTGACCATCTCGATGCCCTCGTAACAGAGCGCACACTTGCACTTTCGGAATCCGAGGAAAAATTCGAGAGCATAGCTGCAACTGCAAATGATGCTATCATCATGATTGATAATAACGGAAAAATCGAATACTGGAATGATGCAGCCAGGAAGATATTCGGATATTCTAAACAGGAGATGATAAATAAAGATCTGCATCTCATTCTTGCGCCCGGGAAATACCATAATGCTTACCGCGAGGGTTTTGCAAAGTTAAGGATGACCGGAGAGGGTGCAGCCATAGGCAAAACCCTTGAATTTGATGCAAAAAAAAAGGACGGGACTATATTTCCAATAGAACTTTCTGTTTCTGCATTAAAGCTGAAGGGAAAATGGCACTCCATAGGTATATTGCGGGATATCACAGAGCGAAAAAAAGCTGAAGAGAAAATTATTAAATTGAACGAAGAGCTGGTGCGAAAGAGCCATGAAATCCAATCAGTTATTAACTCACTTCTCAGTTTAGTCATCGAAGATAAAACCCTTGAAGATATCTTAAAAGGCGCTCTGGAGCGTATTTTTTCTATTCCATGGCTTAACCTTGAATCAAAAGGCTCCATCTTTCTTGTTGAAGATGAACCTGATGTTCTGGTAATGAAAGCGCAGACAGGACTCAGCGACATCAATCAAGAAAAGTGCAGCAGAATTCCTTTTGGCAGGTGCTTTTGCGGGAGGGCTGCCCAGTCGCATGAAGTACAATTTGCAGACAGTGTTGATGACCGACATGATATTGTTTATGAAGGCATGCAGCCTCATGGTCATTACTGCATTCCTATCATTTCTGCTGGCAGAACACTGGGTGTGATAGGTCTTTACCTGAAAGAAGGGCATCGACGCGAGCAGCATGAAGAGACATTCCTGGCCGTGGTGGCTGATACTCTTGCGGGGATCATACAGAGGAAAAAGTCTGAGTCCTCTTTAAAGGAAAGCGAAGAGCGACATCGCAATCTTGTGAATTTTTCACCTTTTGGGATAGCAATTCACAGTGAGGGAAAAATAATATATATGAATGCAGCAGGGGCAAATATTCTTGGTTCGACAAGTCCTGATAAATTCATTGGAAAAAAGATATTAGATATCGTACGCCCTGACTATCATGTCATTGCCAGAGAACGCATACACATGCAGGAAATGGGAAAAGTGGCGCTGCCTCTGGAAGAAGTTTTCGTTAGAGTTGACGGCACTTTTGTTGATGTGGAAATAACTGCAATTCCTTTTGCTTATAACGGTAAAAAAGCGATGTATGGTGTTTTTAAGGATATAACAGAACGCAAACGAAATGAAGAAATGCTCATTAAAAACATACGCCTTGAGGAAGCAGATAAAGTCAAGAGCGATTTCATAGCAAGCATGAGCCATGAGCTTAGAACCCCTCTGAACTCGTCCATCGGGTTTTCAGAGCTTCTGAAAATGGGATCAGTCGGAGAATTGAACGAAAAGCAGGAACGTTATGTAGATAATATCCTTGCGAGCAATCAATTCCTTCTTACTCTGATCAATGATATTCTTGATCTGAGCAAGATAGAAGCTGGAAAAATAGAACTTGTGATCGAGAAAATGTCGGTTCCTGTGACCATTAAAGAGACACTATCTCTCATTAAAGAGAAAGCTTCCAAAAATAATGTGCTCCTGAAAACGGAATTCGATCCTGAACTTGAGTTCATAATTGCAGACAAACAGAGGTTCAAACAGGTTCTTTTCAATCTCCTGAGCAATGCTGTAAAATTCACACCCAAAGATGGGACTGTTACAATAAGAACAAAAAAAGAAGGAAATATGGCGCATATATCTGTTTCTGATACAGGCATCGGGATCAGGGAAGAAAATATTGGCAAACTTTTCCAGAAGTTCGAACAGCTTGAACCAGGTATCAGCAAACAATTTGGGGGCACAGGGCTTGGTCTTGCGATCACAAAGCAGCTTGTGGAACTGCATGGCGGCGCAATAACGGCAGAGAGCAAATTTGGGGAAGGGAGCACGTTCACTTTTACATTGCCTATCGAAGCTAAGAAGAGGGATTGAATGACATTAATAAAAGATGAAAAAGCACATAAGGAAAGGTACTCAGTTTTTCGAATGTTGATCTTTTTCACTGTTTCCATATTCATTGTGGAATTTAGCATAATGTTGTTGTTTGATTTTATGCAATCCAAGCCCATCGAATTTTTCAATAGTTTCTTGGATGGCTTACTGCTAGTTCTTATTGTTTTTCCTTTGATGTATTTCTTTATTTACCGTCCCATGTTATTGGAAATCAAAGAGCGTAAAAAGATCAGCGAAGTGCTTCAGCAGAGTGAAGAACGCATCCATAATTTGATGCAGTCAGCTTATGATGCGATCATTGTAGTTGATGGAAAAGGCGACATTATCGTATGGAATAATGGCGCAAAAATTATGTTTGGTTATTCTGAACAAGAGGCGCTTGGCAAGCCACTAATGATGCTCATGCCAGAGAAATTCAGGTCTGCCCATAAAAATAAATTGGATATCGTAACATCAACAGGAAATGCAAATCTAATGGGAAAAGTCCTGGAATTACAGGGACTTAAGAAAGATGGTGCCGAATTCCCGATAGAACTTACTCTTGCAACATGGGAGGTAGGAAAAGAAAGATTCTATTCAGGAATAATCCGCGACATCTCAGAACGAAAGGCTGCGCAAGAGGCTCTAATAGATTCTGAAGAAAAATTCCGCACGCTGTATGATAGTTCATCTGATGCGATCATGCTGCTTGATGAAAAAGGCTTCTTTGACTGTAACAATGCAACGCTGCAGATATTTGGATTCATAGATAAAGAAGACTTCATAAAAATGCATCCGTCACAAGTTTCGCCGCCATATCAACCAAATGGTTTTGATTCACTAACAGCAGCGAACAATAAGATCGGGGGGGGCTTTCATTAAAGGTTCGAACCATTTTGAATGGGTACATAGAAAAAAGAATGGAGAAGATTTCTCTGCTGATGTGCTGCTTACATCATTTAATTTCAAAGGAAAACAGGTTTTACAGGCTACAGTCCGGGATATTACCGAGCGCAAGAAGATGGAAGAGCTCAGACTTGAAAATGAACGACTCGTTCAAGCAAACCAGGTAAAGGCTGACTTCCTTGCTGTTATGAGCCATGAACTTCGAACTCCTCTGAACGCAGTCCTGGGTTTTTCAACGCTATTAAAGCAGAAAGTGGCGGGTGAATTGAATGAGAAGCAAGAAAGGTATGTGGACAATATTCTTACAGGCGGCAAACGCCAGCTCACTCTTATTGACATGATACTTGATATGACCAGACTTGAAGCTGGAAAATTAGATTTGATAATAGAAAAGATAAATGTGCCTGATGCCATAAAAGATGTTCTGAACCTGGTAAAACAACAGGCACAAGAGCATAAAGTGACTGTAAAAACCGAACTCGATCTCGCTCTTGAGAATATTTATACTGACGAGCAAAGATTCAAACTTATCATGTTCAATCTGCTTGATAATGCAGTGAAATTCAGTAAGCCTGAGGGAGGAAATGTTGTAATAAGTTCGAAAAAGGAAGGCGATATGGCAAAGTTTTCGGTATCTGATAACGGCATTGGGATCAGTGAAGAGCATGCAGGGAAATTATTTGTATCGTTCAAGCAGATCGATTCGGGAATAGCACGAAAATATGGTGGCCTTGGGCTTGGACTTGCCATTGCAAAGCAACTTGTGGAACTACATGGTGGCACGATAACGGTAGAGAGCAAATCTGGTGAAGGAAGTACCTTCACATTTTCAATACCTATTGAGGCGAAAAAGACGCATAAAAAATAAAGGTGAACGAAGAAAGATGAAGACTAAGAGTAAAACTGATCTGGAAACAGAAAAGGGGCGAAGACAGATCGAGGAAGATTTGCGCAAAGTTTATCAAAAGTTACAGATTGAGATAGATGAGCGCAAGAAAGTGGAAGAAGAATTGCAGAGAAAGAATCGCCAGCAAGAAGCGATCCTTGACAATATTCCTGATATTGCCTGGTTGAAGGATAAAGAAAGCAGGTTTATCGCTGTCAATGAACCCTTTGCAAAGGCCTGTGGAGTTAGTCGTGAGGAGTTGGTGGGTAAGAATGATCTGGATATATGGCCGCATGATCTGGCAGAGAGATACAGGGCTGATGATAATGAAGTCATGGCAACAGGAAGGCAAAAACAGGTAGAAGAACCATTGAAAAAAAGTGACGGGGATAAGACGTGGATAGAAACAATAAAAACTCCCATTTACAACAATGAAGGCAAAATTATAGGTACGACAGGGATCGCTCGTGATGTAACTAAACGAAAATCAATGGAAGAGAAGCTACATAGAGCACATGATGAGTTAGAAATACGGGTTCAGGAACGGACAGCGGAACTTGAAGAATCAGAAGAAAAATATCGTGCTTTAATTAACGATGCCAGTGATGCAATATTAGTCGCTGATGATAAGGGGAATTTGCTGGAAGTGAATAAAAAAGCAGAGGAACTTCTGGGTTATACCAGAGAGGAACTTTCGAATATGAATTTTACTCAAATTCATCCAGATGAAGAGCTTGAAAGAACGATTAGTGCTTTTAAAGAAATAACCAAAAATGGTTCAGGTTCTTTAAATGATGCGCAGTTGCTGAGAAAAGACAAAAAGACCGTTTCTGTAGATATAACCGCGAGTACCATTAAATATTCGGGCAAGAAAATATTGCAGGGAATTTTCAGGGATATCACAGAACGCAAGAAGGCAGAAAATCTATGTATTGAAAACATGAGACTTGAAGCTGCAGATAAAGCCAAAGGCGAATTCCTTTCCAGCATGAGTCATGAACTTCGCACTCCTCTTAGTGCTGCGATTGGTTTTTCTGAGCTTCTTAAAATGAATCTGGCCGGGGAATTGAACGAAAAACAGAAACATTATGTGGATAATATTCTTGAAAGTAATCTATTCCTCCTCACGCTGATCAATGATATTCTTGACCTGAGTAAGATAGAAGCAGGAAAAATAGAACTTGTGCCTGCAATGATGTCAGTGCCTGTTACCATTCATGAGACGCTTTCTCTCATAAAAGAAAAAGCAATGGATCATAATGTTCAATTGAAAACGGAATTCGACCCTGACCTTGAGTTCATAGAGGCGGATAAACAGAGATTCAAGCAGGTTCTTTTCAATCTCCTGAGCAATGCCGTAAAATTCAGTAAGGAAGAAGGGGGAACTGTAACCATAAAAGCGAAAAAAGAAGGCGATATGGCAAAGGTTTCTGTTTCTGATACTGGCATAGGAATAAACGAAGAAAGTATTAACAAGCTTTTCCAGAAGTTCGAGCAACTGGATTCAAGTATAGGCAAAAAATACGGTGGCACAGGGCTTGGGCTTGCGATCACGAAGCAGCTTGTTGAGATGCACGGAGGAAAGATATGGGCACAGAGTAAGTATGGGGAATGCACAGTATTTACTTTTACGCTTCCGATAGAGTCAAAGAAAATGGGGGAAACGTAACATGGGAGAAATATCTACTATCCAGGAAAGCAAGGCTGCGGGAAATGACGGTCGTTCTGAGGTACTTCTAAGGCGTCTGACTCTCGTTTGCATTGCTATAACTGCAGGTATCAGCGGGATTGCGATGGTGGGCTGGGTATTGAACATGCGCTTACTGACCAGCTTCAGCCCGGACTATGTACCTTTTGCACCGGGCGCTATTCTGGGGCTTATCATGTTGAGCTCTGTGTTGTTTGTTTATGCCTTCATGCCCGCACATCATCCGGGTTTGAATCTTGCAAGGGGTGCAACACTTCTTGTCTTGCTATTTTGTTCTTTTACCTTAATCGAATTTTTTGCAGGCATTGAACCAGGCATTGAGCAGTTGATTTTCCAGATATACGAGAAGTCTGGCGCTGTTCCTGCTGTCCGCATGTCTCCTTTAGCAGCCCTAAATCTCATCCTGAGCGCATGCGCACTACTATTGTTGCTCGCTAATTCAGGATGGCGACATGCTAAAGAGGCTGCGTCAGTCATCGCAGTTCTGGTAGGAATGATCGGTCTAATTACAACCATAGGGTATTTGTATGGAACACCATTGCTCTACGGAGGTACGATAAGACCAATAGCGTTTATGTCAGCTTTTGCCTTTATTTTTCTTGGTGTGGGTTTAATTGCTGCCATAGGTACTCAGTTCTGGCCCTTAAGCTCTTTTATGGGTTCGACTGCACGAGCCCGTTTACTGAGAGTGTTTCTTCCTCTTGTGGTAGTCATCATCCTGTTTGAAGGGTGGCTTATTGATGTTATTCAGAAGCAGCCAGATATCAATCCTGCTCTGGTATCATCGTTGACAGCCATTTTGTTCGCGATTATTTTCGGAAGTGTGATAAACTGGTTAGCTCAGTCAATCGGCGGCTCGATTGACCGCGCTAATTTCGAAAAAGAACGTGCTGTCGATGCGCTGCGCAGGAGTGAGGAGCAATTCCAATCTGTAGCTCAGACTGCAAATGACGCCATTATCACTTCTGACAGCAATGGAATAATAGTTTTCTGGAATCATGGTGCAGAGAGGATTTTTGGCTATTCTGCGGATGAAATTGCTGGCAAACCGATAACGTTAATAATGCCTGAAAGATACCGTGAACCTCATAAGAATGCTTTGAGCAGGGTAGTTTCAACCGGGAAAAACAGTTTATTTGGAAAAACTGTTGAACTGAGCGCACTGAGAAAAGATGGTAGCGAAATCCCTGTGGAGCTAGCCCTTTCTTCATGGAAGACAAAAGAGGACATTTTTTTCTCAGGCATCGTTCGCGACATCACAGAGCGCAAGCAAACAGATGATGAATTGAAGAAACACCGCGACCATCTTGATGAGCTTGTAAAAGAGCGCACCATTGAGCTTGCAGAATCTGAGGAAAAGTTCAAGAGTATTTTTGATAATGCTCAGGAGGGTATTCTTCTTGTAGATGTTGCTACAAAGAAATTCCTGATCGGTAACAGGATGATATGCGAAATGCTTGGGTTTGACGAGGAAGAATTAAAGAATCTCAGCGCCAATGACATCCATTTTGAAAAAGACCTGCCATATGTAATGCAACAGTTCGAAAAACAGGTGAGGAAAGAAATAGAGGTTGCCAGTGACATACCTGTAAAAAGAAAAGATGGAAGTATCTTTTACGCGGATATTAAATCGATCCCTGTAATAATAGGAGGCAAGACATATCTTTTAGGCAATTTCAGGGATATTACCGGGCGCAAACATGCTGAGGAACTGAAAAAACGTGAAGATAGGCGCCTTCAGAGCTTGCTGAAAATATCCATGCACAAACCTGAAACTCTGAATGACCTGATGAACATGGCGCTTGACGAAGTCGTTTCCCTTTCCGAAAGCAAAGTCGGTTATATCTACTACTACAATGAAAAAAAAGAAGAGTTCACACTCCATGCCTGGTCAAAAAACGTGATGGAATCCTGCACCATACAGAAGCCACAAACTACCTATCACCTCCAGAAAACAGGGATCTGGGGAGAAGCAGTCCGCCAGCGAAAAACCATAATAGTCAATGATTTCCAGGCGCAAAATCCTCTGATAAAGGGGTACCCTGAAGGGCACACCCCCCTGTTCAGGTTCATGACGCTTCCGGTCTTCAGTAATGAACGAATCGTTGCAGTTGTTGGAGTTGGAAATAAAGAAACCGATTACACTGATATCGATGTGCTCCAGCTCAAACAAATGATGGATAGCATATGGTTAATTGCCCAACGCCAGCAGGCTGAGGAATCTATGAGGCTCGCAAAGGAAGAGGCTGAACATGCCAATATGGCAAAGACCAATTTCCTGAATACTATGAGCCATGAACTCAGAACGCCTTTGAATGCAGTACTTGGTTTTTCAGAATTGCTGAAAGGGAAAACATTCGGGGAATTGAACGAAAAACAGGAACGCTTCTTAGACAATATTCAGACAGGCGGCAATAACCTGCTTAATATCATCAGCCAGATACTAGATTTTGTCAAGATGGATGAAGGAACGTTAGAACTTCACATCGAGAAGATCCCTGTAACTGAAACTCTTAATGAGATCATCAGCATTATTAAGGAAAAGGCTTCAAAAAAGAATGTGATTCTGGAAAAAACTTTTGACCCCAAACTTATGCACATCGAGGCTGATAAACAGAAATTAATGCAGATATTGATCTATCTTATTGATAATGGCGTGAAATTCAGCAAGCCAGAAGGAGGGACTATTACCGTAACCGCACAAAAAGAAGGCGATATGGCAAAGTTCTCGATCTCGGATACAGGCATCGGGATAAAAGAGGAAGAAATGGTACATCTCTTTCAGAAATTCACCCAGCTGGATCCTGGATTGAACAGGAGATATGGAGGTACTGGTATCGGGCTTGCGATTGTTAAACACATTGTGGAACAGCACGGGGGCAAAATCTGGGCTGAGAGTAAATTCGGGGAAGGGAGCACGTTTACGTTCTTAATACCATTGAAAGCTAGTCATCATTAACATTATATACTATACAATATAATTAAATATCTGGTATTAAAGGTCGTACTGTATGATTTCAAAAGCAAAATTAATTGCGCTCGTCATTTTAATATTCCTTGCAGGATATTTTTTAGAAAAAGCTATTGATATTTCTGAGGATAAGCTCCCTGGATCGGTTGAAGGAACTATTGAAGTCATATCCGAGTTTTTTTCAGTTTTCGTGGCTTTCTCGATTTTTACAATTGCATGGTATTCATATAATAAAAGCAGGAATAATCGTTATCTTTTCCTGGGAATGATGTTCTATTTTGTCGGAATTCTGATGCTTTTCCATCTGCTTTCTTATCCTTACATGCCTGAATTCTTCACGCCCAATTCATACAATAAAACCGCTATTTTTCTTCTTGCGTCCCGGATAATTCTGGCTACAATGTTTCTTGCCAGCGCATATATTCACAAAGATACGCTTTCTGTACTACTCAAAAAAAGTTTCCTTATCTCAGTCATAATTATTTTTACAGCTATCTCTTTTGCATCCGTGTATTTTTATCGGGACTCTTTATTTGTATCTTATAATTTTTATGGATATTCTTATATAACCGTATTTTTCCTATCAATAACTACAGCCGTTATTTTATATGCATGTTACAGGTACTTCAAAGAATTCAAAGAAACAGGTGATAAGAGCCTGATATATTTGATATACGGCTCTCTTATCATTATTCTCAGCAATATAGTATATTTTGCTTTTGAATTCTCAGCACACTTCCTCATAATCACGGGTTTTTTCTACATTTTCCTTTCCCTGTATAAGTCATCCGTGGAATCTCCGTATGAAAAACTGGCTATTGCTGAGGAAAAACTCAGGAACGCTACAGAGGAAAAGTATAGAAACCTTTTCAACAATGCTAACGACGCAATCATAATACACGATATTGAATGCAAGGTCACATCTTGGAACCATGCATCTGAAAAAATTTTTGGATGGACAGCAGAGGAAATAACTGGTAAGCATCTCCTGAGGATATTAGTTCCAGAAGAATCACGAGCGCAAATGCAGCGTATCGCTTGCAACATCGATAGAGATGACACGTCATATTTTGAACCTGAACTGTTTCGCAAGGATGGAAGAAGAATGAATGCGAGTATGACTGTATCCAATCTTAGAGATGAAAATCAGAATGTCATCGGCAATTCATGGATAATAAAGGACATTACAGAGCGCAAGCAAGCTGAAGAAATGTTGAAAACATTGTCATTGCGCAACGAGGCGATTCTTGCATCTGTGCCTGAAATAATAATGGAGGTAGATGAGAACAAGGTATACAAGTGGGCTAACAAAGCAGGTTATCAGTTTTTTGGCGACGATGTCATAGGTAAAGAAGCCGCCATTTATTTTGAAGGTGAGCAGAAGACCTATGAGGTGGTCATGCCTCTGTTTGAAGGTTGTGAAGATGTCATTTATATTGAAAGCTGGCAAAGACGCAAAGACGGTGAAAAGCGTCTATTAGCATGGTGGTGCCGTGTTCTTAAAGATTCAAAAGGAAATATTACTGGAGCATTATCAACAGCAAGGGACATCACAGAGAGCAAGCAGATGGAGATTGCTCTCAAAGAGAATGAAGCAAGACTTTCAGAAGCTCAGAGGATAGCACATTTAGGAAACTGGGAATGGAACGTAAAAACAAATGAATTGCACTGGGCAGAAGAAAATTACCGCGTCTTTGGTCTATCCAGAGATGTTAAACCTTCTCTTGAAGCGTTTCTCAATACTATTCATCCTGATGACCTGAAATTGGTGCAAAAATCAATGGATGATGCGCTTCATGGTAAACCATATGATGTCGATATGCATATCATTAGACCCGATGGTCAGGAGGGTATTGTTAATGCAAAGGGTGAAGTTTTTTTTGATGAAGAAAATCGACCTATCAGAATGAGTGGAACTGTACAGGATATTACCGAAAGGAAACAGGAAGAGGAGAAATTAAAGTTATTTCATGATTTGATTGAAAAATCAAACGATGCTATTACAATTGTTGACCCTGAAACTGGTATTATTTTGGACGCGAATGAAAAAGCCAGCAGTAGTTTGGGATATACGAGAGACGAACTACTCAATATGCATGTGTATGATTTTGAAATTACTTTACCTGATACTTTTTCTTGGAATGAGCATGTTAAAGAGATTCAGAAAGAAGGGAATTTATTTTTAGAAGGAAAGCACAGACGCAAAGATGGTACAATATTTCCTATAGAGGTAAGTGTCAATTTACTTGAATATGAAAACAAAAGTCGTATAGTTGCTATAGTGAGAGACATTACTGAGCGCAAAAAAGCAGCGGAAATGTCCCATGAAAACGAGCGCCTTGTATATGCAAGTAAAGCAAAGAACGAATTTCTCTCAAATATGAGCCATGAGCTTAGAACTCCTTTGAATGCAGTCATCGGCTTTTCTGAACTCCTGAAAATGAAGACAATCGGAGATTTAAATGAAAAACAAGAGGGATATGTGGACAATATTCGTTATGGAGGTAAACACCTGCTAAACCTTATCTCTGACATTTTGGATTTGAGTAAGATAGATGCAGGAAAGATGGAACTGGTTATTGAAAATATTTCTGTTCCTGAAACATTAGACCAGACTATCGTTATGGTGGAAGAAATGGCTAAAAAAAGTAATGTGAGCCTCATCAAAGAATTATCCCCAGATCTTGAGTTTATCGAAGCGGATAAACAGAGATTCATACAAATTCTATTTAATCTGCTGAGCAATGCAATAAAATTCAACAGGAAAAAGGGAGGAATTGTTACCGTAACCACAAATAGAGAAGGAGATATGGCAAAGTTCTCAGTCTCAGATACAGGCATCGGAATAAAGGAAGAAGATAAGAATAAACTATTCAATGACTTCGAACAACTTGATTCAGGGATAACCAGAAAATACGGAGGTACAGGGCTCGGTCTTGCTATTACAAAGAAGTTAGTTGAATTGCATGGCGGAAAAATGTGGGTCGATAGCGAGTTTGGTGTTGGCAGTACCTTTACCTTCTTACTGCCAATAAAGGCAAATAAAGGGGAAAAGAATACATGACAAGATTACTGGTGGTTGAAGATGACCTCATGAACTTGAATTTGATATGTGAGATACTAAAAGCCGAGGGTTTTACAGTTCATTATGCAATGGATGGAATAGAAGCTATTGATATGGCTAAAAAAATGCTCTATGACCTGATACTGATGGATATAGAACTCCCAAGGATGGACGGTATCGAAGCAACAAGGATAATTAAGAATATGCTCAACTATAAAAAAATACCAGTAATAGCTTTGACAGCTTATGCTATGAGAGGGGATAAAGAAAGATTCCTTGCAGCAGGGCTGGATGATTACATACCTAAACCTATAGATGTTTCTGATTTCATAAAAAAATTGGAAAAATATTGTTCTCGTGACTAATGAGGCTGTATAAATATTGGAATCATTATGAAGAAACTTGATAAAAATCAGCTTGATGAAAAGGAAGTTGAAATTGCAGACGCTCTTATATCTCTTGGCTTGGGAAGACCTGTTGTAAGGACGCTGGCTTATCTTAATAATGGGGAGGAAGCCACGTTCATAATGCCAGATCACCCGGTCCTCAAAAAGAAAATGACCATCAAACTGTTTTCTCCCTGCCTGCTTTAGAGGTGAGTAATCGATGAACTGGCTATTCCTTTTCAGAGGTAAAATATACCTGATTCTCTTTGTTTCCAATCATCAGAAGAGTCACAGAGTTTCAAGCATGAAAGTTGGAGAATGTCGAACACCAACATTTTCTTTTTTTCTTATAATAAAATTTCTATGCATATCGATTTTCACACAAATTTTAGTTCATGTCACTCACTGTCTAAACTTTCTTATTCCGAATGACAGGTTATTACCAGATACAGTGACCGACAGTTCAGAAAATTTTTTACAGTGATGCGTTTTTCATTAAATTGTCTTGATTTAATAATTATTTTTTGATACATCTGCTGGTGTGTGTGATTACTGCGCCTGAGAACCGAAATAGTTTTTAGAGTAACGCGACTCCAATCACTGAGGTAGGTACTAAAACATGCCAATAAAAGTCACATTACGACCGGATACAAGGTATTTCGTTTTAAGAGATATTGAC
>JAUSDC010000051.1 GCA_030650845.1 Candidatus Methanoperedens sp. | reverse complement strand
TATCTCCTATAGAATATTTCATTTATTCGACCTCCCTTATAATTGAAAACTTGGCTTGCTGGCAGTGTACCCGGAAATTGTTATCTATTTTGTTCAACAGAGTTTTGATTCTATCTTGATGTTTCCCCATCTTCTTTTCCTACTGTTTTCGAAAAAGAAATTTGATTAGGGGATTGTGCCTTCCTCATGAACAGATTACTTGCGAAGGTGGCTGACGTGGAGGTAGGCACGGTAAATTCCCACTCCCCTAGTTCACTCGCTGGTAAACAGTACAATGAATACCTTCATAGTATTTAAAACTTTCTAATCGTTCATTTATTTTTAAATGATAATGGAAACAATGGTTGAAAGCAAATACGATGAAGTAGTACTTTTGAATTTCTGTTACCTTTTCATTGGAGTATTAAATACAAGCAAGGTTTTAACGGAAGAGTGCAAAATTAATCCTCATTCAAATGTTATCTCTAAATACTATACTGAAAAAGGTTGACAATAAAATATATATATCATGTAAAATATTTGAATCATTTATGGGTACTTTAGGAGTATATAATGATTCAAATAAAGTTTACTACTGATGAAATTGAGAAACTTAATTATGAGCGATACCATTATCCTCATCCAAAAGTCCAGAAAAAAATGGAAGCTCTATTTTTGAAAAGTCAAGGTCTTCCACATAATCAAATACTTCGGCTGTGCCATATTTCTGAATCAACACTTACATACTATTTGTGGGAATATATTCAAGATGGAATTGAAGGTCTTAAGAAATTAGGTTATAAAGGGAAACCCAATGAACTAATGAAACATGCAGACACTCTTGAACAATATTTCAAGCAGAACCCACCTCGAAGCATCGGCGATGCTCAAGATAGCATACAAAGATTGACTGGAATCAAGCGTTCGTCGACACAAATCAGGATTTTTCTAAAAAAGATAGGCATGCGATGCATTAAAGTCGGATTTGTCCCTGGCAAAGCAATAGAACCAGAAAAGATTAATGAACAAGAACAATTTAAAAATGATGAATTGGAACCACGTCTCGCTGAATCAAAAGCAGGAAAGCGTTCTGTTTTTTTTTGTTGACGCTGCTCACTTTGTCCACGGTGCATTTTTAGGATATATATGGTGTTTTATGCGTCTTTTCATTCCATCACCATCTGGAAGAAAACGTTTCAATGTGCTTGCTGCACTTAATGCGGTAAGTAAGGAAATTATTACAGTTACCAATGAAACATATATCAATGCGGAAAGTGTTTGTCAGTTATTGGCAGAAATCGCCAAGTTGGGTCTTGTCAATCCCATCACTCTTGTTTTAGATAATGCTCGCTATCAGAAATGTGCTTTGGTTCAGAACTATGCAGCCACACTCAATATTGAATTGCTGTATCTTCCTTCATATTCACCTAACCTCAATTTGATCGAACGATTTTGGAAGTTTGTTAGAAAAGAGTGTTTGTATTCAGAATATTATGAGAAGTTTCCAGATTTTAAACAGGCTATTGATAATTGTATCAGAAATGCTCACACAGAACACAAGGATGAATTGGAATCTTTATTGTCTTGGAATTTCCAGTCGTTCAAAAATGTTACAATCTCTGCCGTTTAGAGTATA
>JAUSDC010000042.1 GCA_030650845.1 Candidatus Methanoperedens sp. | reverse complement strand
GTTAGAGCATCATCCTTATTTATGACATCTAAAACCTTTTTCTGTGCGAGATCAATTACTACAATGTCTCCCTTGCGCTTTTTAATTTCCTCAAGATGGGCCTCATAAACCTCATGTGCAATCCTATTTGACTCTGAAAGTGCTGGCATACAAGTACATATGACCTTATAATTAATAACTTTATGCACATTTGTAGTGAAAAAAGAAGAATAATATATCCTCGCCACTAACATGTTCTCGTGCGAACACCAGCGGAATTTGAATCGGGTATTTTTTCACCCATAGAAAACGCATCTTATAATTATTACATTGTGAACATAATATTCATGGCGCCCGGTATGAAGACAAAACCACAATAAATCTATAAAAAAACCACAGATGAAAGAGGATGAACGCAAATTTACCGCTATGTAGAACACTGATTGCACGGATTAGACGGATTTCCACAGATACGAATGGACTTGTTGATGCAAGAAGTTACGAATTAAGGGAAAGATACCGTGTGTATCCTTGGTGATCAGTGTTCCATCAAAGCGCCATACATTTATCACTCTTAATATATTAATCCCCGGGCGCTCCCGCAAACCCCATAACAGCCTTTTCACAAACTTAGAACTTATGTCCAGATGCTGCTCTACAATATCAAGATCATGATCATTAACCACGCCATCTCCATTCACTCTTTCGGTCAACAATAACTTTACAGCGCTATGGTTTCGACCCCAGACCCCGGTGAGGCGCCGCCGCTGGGGGGTTTGACGTAAAATCCCCGGTTGCAAAAATATTTAATTATAAAATATGTATTATTTATATCCGGCGCTTCTCATGACCCCGGAGCGATCATCATCGGATCCTGCATTCCAGAACAGCAAATAAGAATTCAACCTGTTCAGATATATGACCAAACCTCATCATTCCACCACCTCTATCGACCCATTCAATATCTTTACCTGATATTGCTTACTATCCGGACCACTCACGACCACATTCCTCGGTTCAATACCAGAACTACCCGGAGCTTCAGAACTCATGGTTATCCTTGCAAAGGTACTCCTGACAGTAGTGTTCCCACCGGGACTGACCATAGTCCCAAAAACATTGAGCAGCATCCCGCCAGTGTTATTTATCTTACCTGGACTGAAGATCGTTCGAGTCTCATTGATCTTCAAAAAGTCCCCTTCCTGAACATTTTTTATTTTGAGAATAGAACTATTGAAAAATAGATTGAATTGAACTGCAGATACCGGTTTTTTTCCCGGGTCAATAAAAACATCTACATAAAATTCCTTTCCTTTCAGGATATTACTGTTTTCAGGGACAATGCTGATCCGGACATCATCAAATGGAGCCATACCAGGTGATTTATTGAAAATAAAATATACTGAAAAAATTAAAATGATCAGTACCACTGCTGCTGTGGTCCTTGATCTCTTTTGCTTTCTGGATCTTTCAGGATCTTTATCAATACTGCTATCTATCAAGTCCCTCTGCCACAATATACAAATCCAGAACATCCACTTCCCCATCACCATTTACATCAACCGCAGGATATGACGTGCCTGTTATCTCATTCATACGCTGCCCTATCATATTCAGGTCAAGCACATCTATGTTATTGTCCCCGTTGACATCATAACACATCGCCTTTATTGATCCGATATCTTTCGAATTGGAATTAATATTGAATACCGACGAAGTGTTCTGTCTAAACAATTGCTTATCCACAACAACATAATAATTCCCATTGGTGATATTGCTGAACGTAAACCTGCCGTCAGCTCCTGATCGCACGGTTAGTCCATAAGCCATTCCATTCTGGTAATACAGCGAGATATTAGCAGAAGGAATTGGGGTCAGGTTCATGCGTATTGCAATGCCAGATGCGTTTCCAGATCCCTGTTCCACGCTCTCCCGCACCGTGAAAGCGCCTGATGGCCATACCGAATTATCAAAGGCTATAGTTCCTGATCCATCTGCAATTACATCCATGAAATTGCTGCTCCCTTTTTTGATCGTATAGTTCCTGCCTGGTGTAAGCGTGCTTATGGTAAAGTGGACATTGTTGCCGTTCGTGGTGTTTGCTGTGAAGTTCACCAGCACCTGACCTGCGGGGAGGGAGGTGTTGAAACTGTTCACGGTTACGGTGGCGGAGGAGGTGGTGGGGCGGGCGGACATGGGGTAGGTGGTGATGGTGACAATTTCGTTTAAGCCGATTGAATAATTGCTTTTATCGGGATACCATGTTGGATTATTCTTACCATTTTCTTTAAAAATTTTGCCATCAGTGTAATCCAAATTAATACTTGCATTATTAGTTGACATGATTTTAAATAAGCTACCTATAGGATTTCGTATGATACCAGTTCCAACATTTATTCGGTATTCTATCTTATTAAACTGACTATAAAAATCATTGTTTTCAAAAAGTATATTTACTCCAGTTACACTTGTCATTTCAGATTGCAGAGAATTTCCTCGAATATAATTATTTCTAATTGTGGAATTATCAACATAATCTATCTTAATATACCGTTCAGAGGCATTTGTTATAGTGTTGTTTTCTATTGTTAAATTATTTGTATTTCCAGCACCTGCTGCGGATTCAATTCCATAATTGACATTATAAATAGTATTATTTTTAACATAAATATCTGTCGGATATCCCACATGAAAATATATAGCTTGTGTTCCTGTGAAGTTCTCAAAATAATTATTATTGATATAAATACGTGAATTATTGCCCGCTATATCAATTCCGACATGTATACTATTATTATAAAAGTATGAATTTGATACAGTTATATTAGAATTCTCAACTCCATACCATACACCAGAAGTATTATATCTCCCTTGGATCCCTATCTGATTCCATCCATTGCCTATGACGGTGACGTTATCAATTAAAGAATTAGAATTACCGTCTATAAAATAAATACCTTTCCCCGCATCTGGGATGTGTACAGTAACATTATTAATATTAATATTATTAGAGTTTCTAAAAATTATTGCCCAACGGTATCCTCGAATTGTAAAATTTTTTAATACAATATATTGACGTGAATAATATTCCCCAGTATAATATCCACCTCGAAAACCATAAGTTTCTCCAGAATTATTCCACTGACCATCAATAATTGGGTTTCCATTATAACCCATAATTGTAATAGGTGAACTGGTGGTACCATTATTTGGAAATGTTATATCGTATTCTCCATAATATGTTCCATTTAGAATATTTAACGTATCCCCTGCTTGAAGGCGTAATGTGGCATTAGAGATATTTTTCCATGCATATTCTGGTGCTGTACCATTATTACTATTATTTCCATCTGGACTCACAAAGTAACTAGTCGATGATGCTGTTGGTATTAAAATGACAACAATTAAAAAATACAAACTGTAATATTTAAATGTATTTTTATGATACGTAATGCTCAATCACCTGGTTAATTTCAATTTATTCAAATTAATAACCTAAAATAATATGTACATAAAATAAGTATTATGTACATAAATCAGATCAAACTTAATATATTTACATCTCCATCATCATATATACTGTTTTTCTCAACATATATAGATTTCATAAAAACTGAATTAATATATCCATGTTTTGAAAAAGCACTATAATCTTGAATGTTTTGGTTTTGAACAACATATGTAAAATTGAATTTTTTGATCAATGTCGATGTTGATTCATCATATATACTGTGTTCCATGATTTGTTTCCATATCTCATGTGCTGTTACACCTTTTACCCTATAATAAGGGCTATTTAACCAATATTCCTCAGATGTTATTGCATTTTCATTCAGTTCATATTCCTTGACATCAGTGAATCCATGTATTTGATCATTTACAGCACTATCAATTATAAAGGGAACTCCAGAATTCGGTGCAATATGCCATATTTTCCATAAATCATTGCTAATCAAATTTCCTTTCAAATGTTCCTTAATCCATAATGATGACAAATACTCATCATGTTCAATGTATCTTTTTGTTCCAGATATTTCAATATACTCATGTAAATTCTGAAAATATTCCGAAAAAGTTATTGATAGAATAAATATAAAAACTATTATATATTTTATATATGTCTTATTTATTTTAAATTGCTTTATCAAATTCAAAAATCCATAACCTGCTAATAAGCTAAAAAATATTAATATAAACCATTTCATATACATTGGATTGAATATAAAAATCGTGAGTAATATTATAATTACAACTAGAATAAACTCCTCTTTCCTTTTATCTTTCTTAAAAATTAAACTTATTAAACCACCTATTATAAGAAGCGAAGGTATTCCGAAATATCGTGGATATTCATTCAACATTATTTGTATAACAGTCCATTTTGATCCGCCCATAATAAACTTGTTCGTTAAGAATGGGAATAATATCGTTAAAACTAGCGCAAAAAAAAGAATATAGGGATATAATCGTTTATCACTTGAAAATTTTATATATTTACAACTATAATGTATAAAATATACTATTGAATAACCTGCAAAAATTGGTATTAAGTAAAACACCAGATGATGTGTTGCTAAAAGTAATAGAGTTAAGATAGCAGTTATTAATCCAAAATATAGATATTTTTGTTTATACTTCATTAAAGCAAATAAAAACAATGGCAAGAGAACAATAAAAAGACTTCTTGCTGGGGCTGTCGAGGTGGTATAAGTTAAAATACCTTGTGAAGTTGAAAAGCTGAAAGCTACGAAGAATTTGAAGATATCATCATCATAAATGCATCCTGCTAAAGTATAACTCGCAAATAAAGCAAAAATACCAAAAATCATACCATATAAAAATATTACTGAATCAATATTTTTATTGGTTGATAACGAGATTCCTGATAAAAAAAAAGGCATTGCACTTGCATAAGAATTAGGATACATTCCAATAATAGATAATGGACTAATCCACCATTTAGCTTCCCCAAATTCTATAAGGGAATTTGCCAATAAATGAATCTCATAAGAGTCGGAGCCAATTTCATGATTACTAATAGTATATCTTAGGATAATATTTAATACAATAAGCAGTATGAATAATGTAAGATTTGCTCTTCTAGAAAATTTCATTTGAATTATTCACCAAAACATTTCATTCCATTTATTCCAATTATAATCCGTAATCTCTTTGTCTTCTATTTGTTTTTCTCTTGTTAACGCAAATCTAATATATCCCGTTAAAAATGCCATCCCGATATAATATGGTTTTCTAAATGAAAATTGAATAACCTTTATCAATACATGAATAGGGTTAAAATTTAAGTAATAGTAACTTTCACCTCTATTAACAAATCCTCTCCAATACCCATCTGCAGATGCAGCACCTCTTATCTCTGTAACTATATTCTCTTCAAATCTTCTTGTCCCCCATCCTCTAAGCTTCGCTTTTGCTTTTAGAACAGAATCTATTGAATAAGATAGGGGAATCCCGTTGCACATTTCAAAGCATTCTTTCCTTAACACCATATGACCACCAGATGGTTCTTTTATAGATACCTTTGTATATAGACGTTTGTTGTTAATAATATAACAAGTCCCTCCGCTTGCAATTCCAAGTTTAGAATCAGTCTCAAATTCTTTAATCAAATTTTCATAGTATTTTGGTATCAATATTAAATCACCATCTAAATTTCCAAGATAACTATAATCAATACCTTGCTTCAAACAATAAGAAATTGCATAATCAAAACCAGTTTTTACAATTTTTCCGTAATGGATACCTAGATCCCGCTCTCCTTCAGGCATTTTTATATAATGTATCCAATCATAACTTTCTGCAGCCATTTGTATTATTGATTTTGTTTCGTCAATACTTCCATCGTCCACAATAACCCATAAAAGAGGTCGTATCGTTTGTGTAACTACAGATTCAATTAGAGAGGGTAGATTTTTTGCTTCGTTCTTACATGCTGTAACTATTAGGTAGTTACGTGATTTTTTCATAACAATATATTCCCTTTATCCTTATAAATCTTCCACAGATCTTATTAATTCAAATGATTCTGCATATTTAGATCCAATTTCATATCCCCTATATCGTGCCCTCGCCTCTATGGCTTCTAAGAAACCACTTCCAAATTTATCGAGCTGACTCTTATGACATTCGAGTGACTTCATTTTTATATTAAAAGTAGAAGTGATATTTACATAAACTTGACTTCTAAAACTCTCATAAGTTTTTCCATTGGGAAACATTGGCTCATACATAAAAATATTTGGTGTATATCTCGCCGCCGAAATCGTTGCATGGGAAGTTCTTGAATGATCCTGGTTACTCTCATGGTGCCAGTGAGTGTAGACAGTATCAATTTTATATTCATCGATAATCCTATTTATAGCTTCAATTGTCTCTACCGAATACATCACACGGTTGTCCTTAAATCCAAGATTAATCAATTTTGCACCAAGAACTTCAGCAGCATTTTTCTCTTCCGAATCCCCGATTTCCCTTGGTCGCAATACTTTACCATCATAATTTGTGAAAAATGGTTCTGCCATTACAAGGATAATTACATTATCACCACGTTTAACATGAAGTGCGACAGTGCCACCGCAGCCAATTTCTACATCATCGGCATGTGCGCCAATCGCAAGTATATTTTTGCTCTTTAACATTAATTAGAATGCTCCTTTTACTTTTCATTGATTATCTTTTTTATCGCATTTATTACGTCGGAAACGTCATTTTCGGTCATCGAAGTATAGAGAGGCAAGGATATTATTCTATCATATATATACTCTGTAATCGGAAAATCCCCTCTCTTATAACCATAAACCTTTTGATAATATGGATGGAGATGCAATGGGATAAAATGTACACTTGTCCCAATATTTTCATGAGTCATAGCTTCGATGAATTGTGCACGGTTAAGACCTAAAATATCAGAATTGATAAGGATAGTATAAAGATGCCATGCGTGTTGAACATCCGAAAGAACGAATGGCGTCGTTATGCCTATAATATCCTTCAGCTCATCTGTATAGCGATTTACATGTTTTTGTCTGATTTCCTGCATTTGCTCAAATTTTGCTAATTGATGGATTCCGATTGATGCTTGTATATCTGTCATGTTATATTTATAACCAGCATCCATTATTTCATAGTACCATGACCCTTCAGCTCCATACCGCTTCCATGCATCTTTGCTCAGACCATGTAGACTTAATATCCTGATTTTATCTGCATATTCCTGTTTACTCGTAGTTACCATGCCACCTTCCGCAGTTGTGAGATTCTTGGTAGCATAAAAACTGAAGGCTGTAATATCTCCAATCGTTCCGATAGTTTTCTCTTTATATTTTGCACCTATTGCATGTGCAGCATCTTCAATTACAATCAAATTGTATTTATGTGCGATTTTAAGAATTTTATCCATATCGCATGGTTGGCCTGCGTAATGGACGGGTATAATCGCTTTTGTTTTGGATGTGATTGCGGCTTCAATTTTATCAGGATCGATGTTGTAAGTATCGTTTTTGATATCGACAAATACAGGTTTTGCACCCATATAAATAATTACTTCACCTGTTGCTGCAAATGTGAATGGTGTAGTTATTACCTCGTCACCAACCCCAATGCCTGCGGCAACTAATGCCAGATGCAATGCCGCTGTACATGAGCTAACTGCAATTGCATGATTACACCCGACGTATCTTTTGAAGAGTTCCTCAAAATTCTTTGTTTTTTGACCTGTAGTTATCCAACCTGATTTTAGTGTGTCTATGACTTCAGCAATTTCTTCATCACCAATTGATGGGATAGAAAATGGCAAAAAATTTCTTCTGATTATCATATCATTATTCATAAAAAATTCCTTCATTTATAATTCTTTTGTCTAACAACTCTTGCTGGAATCCCAACGACTACAGAATTTGGAGGAACATTTTCTGTGACTACGGCCCCTGCACCAATTGTAGAATTATCACCTATTGTGACCCCAGGAAGAATACATGAATTTGAACCAATTTCTGCATTATTACCAATTATTACAGGTTTCCTGATATAATCTGTCTTTTTGCTGCCAGTAATTGATGAAACTGATATTATAACAACACCGAAACCTATTTTAACATTTTCACCAAATTCAACATTTCCTCCATAATCAATAACACTAAAATATCCAATCTGTTTTGGTTTCCCTTTTAGTTTTCCATCAGGAAAATCTGATACATAATAAACCATAGATAATCGTGATTTTATAAGTCTATATAAAGTTCGTAATGGGTTTAAAATTGTTATCAATCAAAACACATCCAAAGTTTATTAATTTTTTTTGCCTCTCTATTAGGCTTATAAGTGGGAACAATCTCCATTAATTTGCGAATAAGACTATCTGTATCGTCAATATATATTATCTGCTGCAACTCATCTAAATCTTTTGTGAAATTATCATTCACTTTCATAAGGTTTGAAATATATATTTTATCCTTCTTTGTTGCACTTACGTCCTCCCGCTTACTTAATGGCTCTTCAAATAATTTTTCACCTGGCCTGAGCCCCGTGAATATGATTTTTATATCTTGTTCAGGAATAAAACCCGATAGAACGATGAGATTCCTTGCAAGATCAACAATTCTTATAGGGTCGCCCATATCAAGAACAAATACCTCACCCCCATTTCCTATTGTTACGGCTTGCTGGATTAGTTGCACAGCCTCGGGAATCGTCATAAAATACCGTAAAACATCTGGATGGGTCACAGTTACAGGCCCACCATATTCAATCTGTTTTTTAAAAAACGGCACCACACTCCCTCGGCTTCCAATCACATTACCAAATCGCACAGCCATGAATTTCGTCTGGTTTTGCATATCAGAGAAATGCTGGATGATCATCTCAGCTATTCGTTTTGATGCTCCCATCACGCTTGTAGGATTTATTGCCTTGTCTGTGGAAATTAAAACGAACTTTTCGACACCCCACTTTATTGCAGATTCTGCCAAATTCTTTGTCCCGAAAACATTGGTTTTAATTGCTTCATCGGGATCCTTTTCCATGAAAGGAACATGTTTGTGGGCAGCAGCATGAAATATAATATCAGGTTTATTTTTTCGGATGCAATGCTCCACCTTGTTGCTATCTTCGACATTTCCTACCACCAAATCAATCGAGAGCTCTGGAAAATAATGATTTAATTCCACCCCGATATTATATAAGCTGTTCTCACCGCGAGAAAATATTATTATTGATTCTGGTTTGTTCCTGGCAACCTGTCTGCATAATTCAGATCCGATTGATCCACCTCCGCCAGTCACCATCACTTTTTTCCCTTTAATAATATCAATTATATCTTTTTTATCGATTTCAGCTGTTTCCCTTCCGAGCAAATCGTTTTCATTCACCTGCCGTATCTGGTTGATATTAAAATTCCCGTTTATGATTTCCCATAAGCATGGAACAATTTTAAAATCTGTTTTGCAATTCTGACAAACATTGATTGTGCTTCGTATAACACCACCTTCAGCAGATGGCATTGCAATTAGTACTTCATGTATATCATTCTCATAGATAATTTCCGGCAATTTTTCCCTATTTCCAAGTACTTTAACATTTTTTAAATATTTGCCAAGCTTCTCAGGATCATCATCGATGAAGCCTATGATTTCAGAGTTCAATTCTGAATGGTGCTGTATCTCATCAAGCGCCATAATGCCGGCTTCGCCTGCCCCAACAATTAAAATCCTTTTTTGTGATTTATTTGCCATCTTACATATCCCCTAGTAACCTAAGCACTTCAAAGCATTCGGCGTATTTGGCTCCAATTTCATAACCGCGGTGTCTAGCCTTTGCCTCAACCGCTTCAATGAACTGAGTTCCATATTTTTTTACTTGACTTTCATGACACTTGAGTGCATTCATCTTGATGTCAAAGGTCGAAGTAATATCTACGTAATACTGATTCCAGAATCCAAGGAAAGAACGTCCTGCAGGATATTCTGGTTCGTACATAAGAATATTCTTTATATACCGCCCTGCAGAAAATACTGATTGGGTTGTTCGCATGTGATCCTGATGTGTATCATTGTGCCAGTGCGTATAGATTGTGTCGATGTTATATTCATCTATTACTTTGTTGATGGCTTCTATCGATTCTTGAGAATATGGCACGTTCTTGTTTGTAAATCCAAGATTAATAACTTTTGCACCTAAAACCTTTGCAGCATTCTCTTCTTCGCTAATACCCTCCTGAACAGATCGTAAAATTTTACCTTTATAATCAGTATATGAGGATTCCGCCAAAACCAAAATGATAACATTGTCCCCCCTTTTAACATGGCATGCAATTGTCCCACCGCATCCGATTTCTACATCATCGGCGTGCGCTCCAACTGCTAAAATGTTCTTTTTTTTTGAAGACATTTGAATTACTCCTTAATTCTTGGCATTTCACTTAAATTAAATAATGCATCAATAGCAGACATATTGGATATAAAACCATCATAACACTGTTTATATATAGGATGTCTAAAGTCTTGAAAATCAACATTAATACCTTTACTTTCAAAGATCGACACATCAAGATAGTTTCGCCCCGCGGGACCGGATAAATACACATCTCCTCCAAGAGACTCTGTGATATCTGCTAACCTCTGTGTGGATTTTGATGTAAAACCAAGTTCGCTCGATAAGATGATCTTCTTCTTGATTTCAAATGCAACCATCAGGAAATTGATAATGTCCATATTCAAATCAATGAGTTTATTATATTTATTAGTGTAGATTGTTTCAAGTTGTTTACAATATAAATCATAGTAGGGGGCATCAATATAGTTATCCCTGATATCCTTTAAGTGCGCTTCTTGCCAGGTTAAACTTTTTATTATAAACTCGTTTCTTATTTTTATATCTTTTATCTGTATATTCTTCTTCACAACTGGAATTGTAAGGTACTTCCAACCATGGTAGATTCGTATTTTATTGCGATGCTGGAAGTCTTCCTTATTAAATTGAGCATCATCATATATCACAAAAATATCAGATTGTTTTATTTTATCAAAGAATCCTAAATATGGAAGATAATTAGGTTGGTGTATTGCTACGATCATTCTTGTTTTCTCTTTATAAAAGTTCTTATCTTTTTTTTGCTTTGAGAATAATTCCTTTCCCGGTTTTATTGTAAAACATATCAAGCATAGAAATTGGATATGCCAATAGGAATAACGGAAAACCTACATTTATTGTGAACTTTTTACTGATATAACAATATTCCACTACATCAAAACATGCATAATCCAATATTTCAGAAATTTGTTGTAAAGAATATCCATTTCTAACATGTCCACCTTTAATATGAATGTCTTTTCTATGACTTTTTTTAATTTTTTGCTCATAGTATTCCTCAATATTTTCAGCATGAGGTGTGGATATTACTATATATCCATTCGGCTTCAAAACCCTGTGCATCTCTGCAAGAGCTTTTTTATCGTCATGAATATGTTCTAAGACCTCGTTCAGCATGATTTTTTCAAATGTATTATCTGGAAATTCAAGATTCAAAGCATTTTCAACATTAAAGTACACATTTGAACATTGAGTAATATTTTTTATTTTTTTTGCTAACTGAATATCATCGACATCCATATCGATTCCACTCACTTTACAACCAAATTTATTTGCCAATTCAAAAGAATAGTAACCAATACCACATCCGACATCCAACACTGTTTCATTATACTGTGGATTCAAATATTCTATAATCACTTTAGCCCTTTGCCTGCTTGAAACCCCAAGAGGATATCCAAATAGTCTAAAGATTATATGACCATATTTTTTTATGATTTTCCTTTCAAGCTCTGAATATGATAACTTCGCTATTGGATGATCTACCATCAATTCAACAATATCTCGTGTACCAAAATAACTTCCAAACATTTATCTCCAAGTTCATTTATATTATTAAATTTGTCTTGTATAATTCTCAATAACCTCAGACATGAATTTTGTTACATCTATTTTTTCAGTTAACAATTTTTCCCTTTTCTGTTGCCATTTTTGTTTTATATTTTTGTCTTTTAAGAGTTCTATAGCCTTATCTACCGCGAATTTTTGTCTATTGTGTATATCAGAAAATGTATAAAGCATATCGTATTTTAAGCCTAGTTCATCAGTATATCCTCTTCTAGAAGTTGAGATGAATATCGCAGGTGTTCCAAGTATGGCACTTTCAGTAGCCATTGTAGCACTTTCACCTATATACAGTGTTGCAAAATTTAATAAGTGATGAATTCTCTCCGGTGAAAGTTTCAATCCATATTTATTTAAATCAAGTGGTAATTGAATCTCAGAAGTTATCAAAATACGACCATAAGGCTCAAGAGAATTTACAACATCTTTTAGATTTGTAAATCCTTTGTCACCTATATCATGGCTGGCACCCCATGCAACTGTCCTTATTATAATAATTTTCTCATCATCTTTAAATCCTAACTCATGTAAAATCGAGGGATCAAGGGTAAAATAATTTGGATGCAAATATGCCAGTTCTTTATAACCATTAAATCTGATGTGTTTTTTTGGGTCCAAATTCATTTTAAAACACGCTGGTGAACAAATTACTGAAGCAAAAGGCAAGGCAAATTTGGCGATTAAATTAGCATTATCAGTATCAACAAACGCGATATAAGGTTTGCGAATTAATATACTGAGATGAGCCATGTATATTGATCCCCTTCCAACAAGGATATCTGGCTTAAACCCTCTTGCAATTTTTAATAAGCGATAATCTGCAATTAATACCCCATACATCTTTTTTATTATATTAAAATAATTTTTTCCAAAAACTTCATATTTTAAATTATATGCTTTCAATAAGTCTAATGTTATATCCTTATCTTTTGCCACTATCTTTATATCATGTCCCTCATTTTCAAGAATTCGTATTACATTCTTAAAAAAATGAACATGCGCAGGATGATTAACTTCAAATAGTATTCTCATTTGATAATTCTCCAATTTTCTTAATAACTCTTGCCGGAACTCCTGCTGCAACCGAATACGGTGGAACATTTTTTGTCACAACACTGCCCGATCCAATGATAGACATTTTCCCAATGGTTATTCCTGGAAGCACTATTACTCCGGTTGCAAGCCAGGCATCCTCTTCTATAATTATTTCTCCAAATTTCCTTGGATACATATTTTTCAATCTTGAGTTATTCGGTCCTGATGATACAACTAACGTTACTCGCGCTGCAATAGAAACCCTAGTACCTATAACGATTAACTTTGAAAATGGATGATCTACTATTTCAAGATTTGGACCTATATACGCATCTTTTCCTATTCGCATGCCAAGATGCCTGTATATCATAATCCGAACTTTGTTTGATACCGGCAATGCTGCTAGCCTTAAAAGTACCGCATGATAAAATGACAAAATGAAAAACGGATTTTTTATTTCGGTTAAATTCATCATTCTACTCATCTTACAAGTTTCAGGTAGGGTAAAAGTAATATTTCAGCAAAGAAGGGAATTGGATCATCCCATGAAAAAACCGCCAGTTCCACTTCACCATTTAATGATTTTAGATAATCTGTAATATTCATTCTACCACGCAGTATTTCTTTAATCACAACTTCCAGATCCGGGAAAAAATGCAACCATTTGACACCTCCTCTATAATCACTATTAAAATTAATACTTTCTCCCATCATATCTTTATATAATATATAAGGAAAGTCAAATCCAGACGTCCTTGCCAGACTATGCCATAACCACGTCCTTGGGTTAATTTCAATTAATATGAATTTTCCAGTTCGAGCATCTTTCTTGAATTCGATCTCAGAGATGCCATAGTAGTTAATGGCTTTCAAAAACCTTGATCCCAGCTCAACTAATTCAGGTACTTTTATGCTCTCTGCTAATGTTCCTGTTCCAAATCCCATTGGATGTTCACGGAGTTTATGCCCTATCCAGTAGCATTTAAGTTCATTATTTTTGAAAAACGAACAGAATGAATAAACATCTTCAGGATTACCGGGGATAACTTCCTGGATCATTATCCGGGAGGGATCTATCCTGGAACATACTTTGTTATATATACTCTCAAAATCCTCTTTGGAATTGACTACGAAAACTTTTGATCTGGTTTTTGTACGGAATTCATAGCCGTCAATTCCTTTAATGATAATTGGAAACTTTATTTTAGAGATTTCTTCGAGAAATTTTGGATTATCGGCTGCATAAATTGCCTTTGGTATAGGTAGATCTATTTTTTCAGCTACTAATGCGGTCAATTTTTTATCAAGTGTTGACAGGATAATTTCATAATCCGGTGTTGGAACTTTATAATAACCCTCTAAAGTCTTCTTGTTTTTTGAAATGAATGAAACCATTGATTCATTCGTTGGTATTAAAATAGATCCTTTTATATCTTTTTGTTTTCTTAGTTCAGTCATTAAGAAATCTAACAATGCATTTTCATCTTTTAGAGGGGCTTCGAAAAATTTAGTTGTATATTTGGAAAAGTGACCAAGACATAAGCTTTTGTCGTTTAATAAATATGTTTTAATGCCGTGCCTTCCTAACGATCTTATAATTTCTAAAGCCTGTATATGGTTGCCAAGTACTACTACACTGCCTGATTCTTTTTTCATTTCAGCTTCCCTTTACAGATTTACTTTTATTAGACATAATAAGTATTTTTTTCCCATAGTTTCTAATTTTCTGCAATACTAACCAGCTTACCCACTGCGCTAAATTACTTTTCCAATTGGACGGGTGCGTAGTTATTACGATCTTATTGACACTTTTGTTTTTAATAATTTTTATCAGATCATCGGTGCAATTAATTACAATATTAATGTTGGATTTTCCTTCAGCAAAATCTTTCATTCTGTATTTTGGATCATTCCAGATTCGGTTCGTATCAGTAAAGTAAGCTATCTTATTATAATCAATTGATAAATATGCCTCTCCCAATATTCCCAGATCCGCAAAATTATACTGTTTCCATATATCTTTACTTAGCCAGGAATCCAGATTTTTTGTTTTGAACATTAAATTTATAATTATATTAAATAAACCTGAAAAAGAGGCTGCACTCTGGTCACCTTTTAAAGGTCCACCATGCTGGGCGATAGTCTTAATCGGGCATAATGTTCTAAAATTTTCCAGTTCATCTATGAATAATTTAAAGGCTAAATCAATATCTCCATCTGTTTTACCCAGAGTTTCGTAATGATATCCGATTTCATGCCCCATTTCAGCAATCTTCTTTATTACATCTTTTTTAAATACTCGATTTGTAGTGCGAAAATAATAAGTTGCCTTTATTCCAAGATCAGATTCGATCTCTGCAATTTTTAAAGAATTGATAAGGTCAATTTCATCATCGATATCGTGACGAATAATAACAAACTTCTCGGTTTCATTTTGAAGAGAAAAATAAGCTTTTAAAGAATAAATCGAATAACCAGAATCAAGGATAGTTTCGCAAAGCTCTTTGTATTTTGTTAAAGTAAAATCTAAATTCATGTATTAAATTCCCTGTAAATTTATTATATTATTTCTTCACATTATTTTATAATAAATAATATAAGCATATCTGTGAATATAGCTATCTTATGTCCCTCGCAAGAAAAACTACTAAAGGTCTTTTCTGGGTCGCACTCTCCACAGTACTCATAAAACTAATCAATTTCATCATAACCGTCATCCTCGCGCGCCTCCTCGACCCCGAACATTTTGGTCTGGTTTCAATAGGTCTTGTGGTTGTCAATTTCTTCGAGATATTCCGTGACCTTGGCATAGGAGCCGCGCTGATCTATAAAAAAGATGACGTGGATAAAGCCGCAAACACAGCATTTTTTCTCTTCCCAGTTGCAGCGGCTGGTTTTTATGTAATATCCTATTTTATTGCCCCCATGGCTGCTGATTTCTTCAATGAACCGCAGGTTGAAGCCATAATCAGGGCGCTTTCTTTAGTATTCGTTATCTGGTCGTTCGGAACGCTTCCCAGCATTTTACTCGACAAAAACCTTGATTTCAAAAAGAAAGTTATTCCCCAGATCATTCCCAAGATAGGCTATGGCATAGCTTCTGTCTCCCTTGCGCTGTCTGGCTTCGGGGTCTGGAGCCTTGTTTATGGCAGGCTTCTTTTTGAAGTGATGAGTGTCATTTCTATATGGCCAGTTGTTAAATGGCGTCCCTCTTATAAATTCGACAGGACAACTGCAATAGAATTGATAAGCTATGGAAAACAGGTCGTAGGAGCCAATATCCTTATCTTTTTGATATCCGTCGTTGATGTTACTGTCATCGGCCGCATGCTTGGCGCGGATGACCTTGGATACTATTCAATAGCCATGGGCGTCGCAGGACTCCTGACGACCCAGGTCGGGACGCTTATGAAGAGTGTGATGTTTCCCATCTATTCTACTATACAGGATAAAAGCAGTACTTTAAATAAAGCCTATCTGAAAACAATAAGATATGTCTCGCTCATATCCATTCCCGCATCACTGGGAATATTTGCCATCTCCGGGGATTTCGTAAAAGTCGTCTACGGTTCCAAATGGCTCCCCGCCGTCGCCGCCCTCCAGGTGCTGTGCTTCTATGGCCTTTTCAGGTCGCTCCTGAGTACCACAGAGAACCTGTACCTCGCCGCAGGAAAGCCCCAGGTCAGGACAAAACTCAATCTTCTGCAGCTTGTAATGATGGTGCTGTTCATGTATCCGCTCACGATTCGCTATGGGATCATGGGCGCTGCGATCGCTGCCACGCTTCCTTCGGTGCTGGTTGTGGTTTTGACGCTCAGGGAAGCGGGGAAGATAATAGGAGAGAGTTTTGGATTTATTGCAAAGACTTTTGTTCCATCGATAATGGGCTCTCTGGTGATGGTTGTCGGGATATATGCCTGGTATTATGTAGCTGCCGGGCTTGGTCCTGGTTTGAGGCTGGGTGGTTCTGTGGTTATTGGGATGGTGGTTTATGTGGGGTTCTTATGGATGACGAGGAGAGAGTTGTTTTATGAGATCAGGGAACTGGTGGGGAGGAAATGATGAGCAACGAACCGGTACGAACTTGAAACGAACTCTAACGACGTGAGTTCGTCGTAGTTCGTTTCAGTTAGTTGTCAATCGTGAGGAGGGAGGTTGCATGGGGTTTTGTGATGCGCCGGATATTTATTACAGTATAATTATTAAATAATCTTGTACCGACAAGTTCAACAAGTAGCAGTAATGGTAAAAACCATAGCAAGATTCATTTTCATCTGACGAGAACACGGATTGCACAGATCAAACGGATTTTCACGGATCCGTGCGCATCCGCGTAATCCGCGCAATCAGTGTTCTATCATTCGATTTTTCTCCACTTTGTCTCCGTAAGTTTATCGCAGTTCGTTTCAGTTCGTTTCAGTTCGTTGTTTATCGTAGGTGGGAATCTTCAGGTTGCATGGGGTTTTTTTGATGCGCCGGATATTTATGGCGTTGCTTTTATAAATAGTGCAATAGCATTCGCTATTTCCTCGCCCCTCTTATCACTTGATCAATTCAGATGCGAATGAAGATCAGATTTCAGGCATTATCGCTACATGCCAAAAAATCCATTTTTCTATTTTTATTTATTTTCTGGGGTCATGTTTTCTTTTAAAGCATTAATAATTATCTTCACCTTCATGTAGAGAATTCACTTATCTTATTTTGAGTAATCACAAAACGGCGCAAAAATGGCTCCCCGCCGTGGCTGCCCTCCAGGTGCTGTGCTTCTATGGTCTCTTCAGGTCGCTCCTCTCCACCACAGAGAACCTGTACCTCGCAGCAGGAAAGCCCCAGGTCAGGACAAAACTCAATCTTCTGCAGCTTGTATTGATGGCGCTGCTCATGTATCCTCTCACGATACGCTACGGGATCATGGGAGCTGCGATCGCTGCCACGCTTCCCTCGGTGCTGGTCGTGTTTTTGACTCTCAGGGAAGCGGGGAAGATAATAGGGGAGAGTTTTGGTTTTATCGCAAAGAGATTTGTTCCTTCGATAATGGGCTCTCTGGTTATGGTTGTTGGGATATATGCCTGGTATTATGTAGCTGCAGGGTTGAGCCCTGTTTTGAGGCTGGGGGGTTCTGTTTTGGTTGGGGTTGTGGTTTATGTTGGGTTCTTATGGATGACGAGAAGAGAGTTGTTTTATGAGATCAGGGAGCTGGTGGGGAGGAAATGATTAACAATGAGCAGGGATGAAGTTGAAACAAAATTTATATGCGTGAGTTTGTCGCGGTTCGTTTCAGTTCGTTGTTTATCGTGAAGAGGGAGGTTGCATGGGGTTTCGCGATGCGACAGAAATTTATTGTGATATTTTTATAAATATTGTGGGGGCATCAGTTGCGTGTGGTTGAATTTCTAAAAAAAGCACATATTATTTTTCTAAAACTCCTGAAATTAAGCGATTGCCTTAGCAGAGCTTTCCGAAACTAACACTTCTGCTCGATATCCAAGACGAGATAAGAACTTCTCGCAATCCTCCCAGGACATTCCGAATTCCCTTACATCTGAAAGTCCGAGCCTGCTAACGATATCTCGCAGAGTCTCATAGTCACGGCTATCGAAATCAGCTTCCATAATTATAGATTCTGCCCAATCAACTAGATCTGCATGAGTGATACGATGATGCAGGTAGTCAATGATCTTCTTGGCAACATCTTTATTGGATATTTTCATGGCTTATTTCCTTTATTTTTCTATGAGAGTGGTAAATTAATTTTTAATTTCTATGTTTTGCCCAATAGATTCTCTATTGCCTTATTTAGCTTCCAGACTTCTATAATAGAATTCTCGGATATTTTATCGAAATGCTTATCATTAGTTATCAAAATTGAACTTTCCTGAATGCATGTAGCTGCATGGATTATATCAACAACCTCGGCTTTCGGAATGTATTCGCTGGACGTTTTAATATGATCTTCATTGACATCGACTACCGCTATTTTATCTTTTAACCTTTTGAGCAAATATGATGCGGTTTCGGATTTGAATTTCTCTGAATATTTCTCAAATTCTAATAAAAGTAAATCATTTCCCACAAGGCTAATTTTTTCATTATCTATAAGCTCTATGATCAAGTCAAGAGATCTTACTTTCTTTTCGGGGTTTTTAATAGCGGCTATAAATACATTGGTATCAACCAAGAATTGCTGTGTATTTCTTTTTGGCCGTTTCATTTATTTCGTTCCGTACATCATGGGCGATTTTATCTATATCCAATCCTTTAAGCTCCTTTCTGAGCCTTTTCTCAATTTCATCTCTATCAAGCTTTTTGATCAATATTTTATCATCATCCAATTCAGTAATTAGAAGCGGCACATCTTTAGTTATATGCAATCTTTTTCTTATAAATTCAGGGATGACAAGTCTTCCGGAGTTATCTACATTTACTATTTCCATATTTACCACTGATGGTAATAATGGTATTAATAGATAATAAGGATTATGTTCAACTTGTGTACTCCAAAAAGTGTATATGGTCCCAAATGGTTCCCCGCCGTCGCTGCTCTCCAGGTGCTGTGCTTCTATGGTCTCTTCAGGTCGCTCCTCTCCACCACAGAGAACCTGTACCTCGCCGCAGGAAAGCCCCAGGTCAGGACAAAGCTCAATCTTCTGCAGCTTGTATTGATGGGGGTGCTCATGTATCCGCTCACGATACGCTACGGGATCATGGGTGCGGCGATCGCTGCAACGCTTCCCTCGGTGCTGGTTGTGGTTTTGACGCTCAGGGAGGAAATGATGAACAATGAGCAGCTGGTTGCATGGGGTTGTTTGATGCGCCAGACATTTATTAAAGTATAATTATTAAATAATCTCCTCAGAAGTGCTATCGAAGCAACCGATATGTGTCAGACTGCGAATCTTCTTCGCGCCGATATTTCATGGTCATTAAATGGTTTTGATAATTTGAAACCGCAGATGAACGCAGATAAACGCAGATACAAAATCATTTTGCGGCGCGCCAAAACGACATGAGATCCAAAGTTTTGTGACCTTTGCGTGCTTAGCGGTGTATTGCGTATCGACAATATCGCATGTCAGATGCATTAAATCTGCGTTCATCTGCGTTTATCTGCGGTTCGTTTTCTTCAGACCCGTTGCAATCATGGTCTCTTAATATTATAAATGTTAATTTGATAAATGCGATTGAAGGGATTCCCCAATATCGATGTTCTCGAGATATTCCTTTCGGGCACTCACAAATATAACAGCAATGATACCACTATCGACCAAACTCAGAACATCTTTTGCTGATCTGCCATGAACATCATCGAATTCAGCTATTTCTTTCAATTCTGAACGGACCCTATCTGATATATAGAACTGAATAATTTTTGAAGAAAGAGCTACTAGATGTTTTATTTCTAAAGATACCAGTGCACTTGTATCAGCCAATATCTTTATCACTCAATTAGCCTCTTTGCAACTGCATCTGCTTCCCGAAGTGATTCCAAAACTGTCTCTTTGTATATTCTTACCCGTTCGGCCTCTTTAGATCCAAGTAATGATTTTAAAGATTCATAGCTTATTTCATCAGATGCATATTTTGATGCGATTTGCCTCTTTATTTCCCCCAGTTCAAGTTCTTCGCGAATAGATTCTGAAACTACTTTTTCTATATATTCTCGTGTAGTCTCAAAATGTTCACTCGCCGCACTTTCGATTTTATGAAATAAATCTTCAGGAAGTTCAACTCTTAATGATTTCGATTGCATATTCGATAGGTTGTTCATATCTGTTATAAATAGTTTATTAATCACTAACTCTCAAAGGATGTTTGATATAGAGATCATCAGATTCTCATATGGCTCCAAATGGCTCCCCGCCGTGGTTGCCCTCCAGGTGCTGCGCTTCTACGGTCTTAACAGGTCGCTCCTGGGCACAACCGAGAACCTGTACCTCGCAGCAGGAAAGTCCCAGGTCAGGACAAAGCTCAATCTCCTGCAGCTTGTATTGATGGCGCTGCTCATGTATCCGCTCATGATCCGTTACGGGATCATGGGGACGGCGATTGCTGCTAAGTTTCCCTCGGTGCTGGTCGTGGTTTTAACGCTCAGCGAAGCGGGGAAGATAATAGGGGAGAGCTTTGGATTTATCGCAAAGACATTTCTTCCTTCGATAATGGTCAGATTTCTGGAATTTATTAAAATTAAAACCTTTAAATGTTTTCCTGTATTCATCCGCCGTCACAAATTCAAAATCCTTTTCTTTAGCTCGTTTTATGACTTCATCAATAAGTTTTACAGCCCTCATTCCCAGGTTGTGAATTTTCAATTCATGCCTGATGACATCAGCAAATAGATGTTCGATAGCATTACTCCCTCTCCTTGAAGGGATTGCGCCTGAATTTGCATCCAGGCATTCATTGGGGTGGAACAGGAACACTATTGGTTTTTCAGTTCTGGCTGATTCTGCGAACAGGAACTTCTCCAGGCTTCGCAATATTACCGGACTTACACGCATCGTTGTACCGATATATGAAAAAATAAAAGCGGATATCGGGAGTTCAAGTATGTTTGACTCACCTCTTTTAAAAACAGATCTATACGATGGATGATACGGCATTCTCGGAGCTGTCAGCCATTTCAGCTTCTTCTTTGAACCAAATGTCAGAGGTCCGTCAAACCTCTGTGAGGAAATAGAACTGTCAGTTTTAAATCCAGTCTCCTCAAGCGCTCTTATCGTGGATTCATTAATGCGAAGAGCCGGTGCCCTGAAATCAGTGATATTCCCTGCGATATTTTCAATAACAGTCTTTGCTTTATTAAGCTGTGCCTTTTGTTCTTCCAGGCTCATTGAATCAAATGTCTGCAGGTGTGAATGATCATAGCCATGGCAGCCGATATCATGTCCGTGATCCAGGACTAATTCAAGTGCTTCAGGGGATTTTTCAACGAGCTCTCCCGTGAAATAGAACGTGCATTTTATATCATGTTTAGAATAAACATCTAGAAGGCGCGGAAGACCTGTCCTGTACACATCGTTCGCAGTCGCATCATCCATCCTGTTAAGAGGGATGGAGAAACTCTCCACATCATTTGTCATTAGAAAATACATAATTAGAGTATCCGGATTGTTTTTTGTTCATGATTGATCCTATTCAACGAATGATAATAGGTTAAATTCCGCCAGAGGCGGCGCATCTGCCGGGGTCTGGGGTCGCAACTCCAGCGCCGTGAAGTTGAAATAGACTAAAAAGTCTAAGAGTAAGGCAACATTATTATCTTCTGGTTTGACCTGTATCATAATTCGCCTATATTATCAGATATAAGTTGTTAATTATAAATAATCGTTCCATTATTTCAGCCGCTCCTCTTATCACTTCCTCAATTCAGACACGGCTTAGAGAAACTGTCCTATCGTCCTTTCAGGGATTTGATAATACTTCCTGATAATATTGATGAATACCCTTTCCTGAGAATATTTACTCATAGAATATAGGTCTTCGAAATCCTCAATGTGTTCAAGCTCTTTTGCAACAAGGCGAATCCTGACACTGGAACCCGGTATTCTGAGATGTTTGTCTATGTTCGATAACACGTTCATGAAATATCCTTTACCTTTAGCCCTGTCAGAACCAATATTCTTAACAGTGCCGCAATGAATGCAATAAGGGTGGGACTTCATTCCACAGGGATCCTCTCTCAGGATATGTGGCAGCCAGACTTTTTCATTACAACCACAATCAAGATGTTCGCATTTCATTTTTGACCCCGTGTTGAAGCCCCATTAGAGCGGGAGAACATATATATTTACCGTACAATATATATGATTATTATGTTTATGATGAACTTTAACATTATTTAATTGCATTGGGACTGAACTTTTCTTGAAATCGTTTATACATATAACGAAAGCTCAATATCAGCGCCCCCAGATAGGCACCTGATATCATCGACACAACCTTGAAATCAAAATCTTTCAATATAAATGTGATTACAACGACAACAAAAAACAATATGATCAAATAAAATAAGAAGCTGAATAAAAGCGCCTTCTTCCAGGGTTTCATATGGAATTTAAGATCAAGATGCAGTTCGATCATGAATTCATGCCTCTCAAGCTCATTATCCGCATCTCTTTTGACTGATGTGTTTTGAAAAGCTTCTCGAAACAATTTTCTTGAATTGGATCAACAAGGCTCAGATATCCCAGGGAATGGTAAGCTTTAACGTTATTATCTTCCAGGCATTCGATCGCTGAGATTAACATATCAGGGCTTCTACAGAGCGCGCAAGCCTGTGAGTCATGATCTTTATTAGAAACATGATGTATCATTGTCGCAGCAGGCGGCGCCACAAGGCCCATAACGAACAGCCCGAAAAGCTTCGGTGCCGGGTCGTCATAATCCCCAAAGCCAGTAAATACCGCACCCCAGCGCACTGTTGAAGAAGCCATGGTAAGAATGCCTGTAATAAGAGCAACAATCGTTCGTTTACCCGTCAACTCATTTATCTGAACAAGGTTATATGCTAATATTGCTTCTAACTGATCAGCGGTCATCAGGCTTACTAATCTTTTTGGAATGACAACCGAAGTATGATGTTTGTTTTTCCCTATTATAAAACTCCCGGGAAGCTTCAATTCAGTAATGTACATAGAAGGCACAGGAACGCCTGCTCGAAAGGAAAGCATGCTAAGCCTTTCATATATTACAGAAAGTTCCCCCTTTTCGACAGGTTTGGCTTTATAAATACGTAACAGCCATCCATCTATGTTGATGATATTCGATAGACGAAGTTTGATTGAACTAAATATCCTTTTCAAGCGATTCAAAATCATGAAGATTTATTATATTAAAGAGGAAAATACATATAGTTTGTCATAACACTTGGAAAAGAGTTAAAAAATGAATGAAGACCAAAAACACAATATTCTGATCATACTGCTTGTAATGGCATTTTTCACTGGCGCCACGATCCAGTTCAGTGAGGGTTCAACATATATCGGAGTGTTATTGTTCCTGATAGCTCTTGCACTGACCTCAAAGATACGCCTCAGCGGTGAATATATCACAAAGAACTCAAAATTTTATATTGGTCTTGGCGTATTAATAGTGCTTGCAGATCTAGCATATAATCTGAAAGCAATGAACCAGCTTGGCACCCTGGACTCAATGACTTTCTTTTTAGGTGCTTCTTTTATTGCATATGGAATAAGCCAGTACAGGCGGATCGGTGAATTTGGCATTTTCATGTCAGCCACATTTATTGTTCTATTCCAGTTCTTTTATTCGATCTTGCCCTCAATTAACAATAATTTCATCCATGATTTTGATCACTATCTTGTTTTACTCCCTTCCCTTGCTATTGTTAATGTCCTTTCAAATATGGATATTCACGTGGTTGCAACTGAAACGGTTCATTTTAAAGGATTTGAAGATGCTACTGTCGTCATAGGCGGTCCATGTTCAGGACTCTATTCCATGATGCTCCTGGTCGGGATCATTGTTGGTTATGCTAAAATGGAGCGTCTAAAAGATAAGCGCAGAATAGGCCTACTGGTAATTGTTGCAATTGGTGTTGCATATGTGGCAAACCTGATACGAGTTGCTGTGCTGTATTATGTTGGCTATTATTATGGAATTGAGAAAATGATGTTCGTTCACGTTTATCTGGGATGGATAATTTTTATAATAACATCATTTGGGATAATGACACTTTTGAACAGGACAAAATGAGGAAAAAACCCTCACTTTGATGATCCTTTTATTGGATATATTATTGGTTCCTTTGCCGATGCCCTGATCCTGATAATATCTCCAAGTATTGGTGTATCTGTTCCAGGTTCGAACTTGAGAGCTTTTGTATTCCTTAATACCATGTTACCTTGAGAGAATGATTCTATCTCGAACTCACCAAAACTCATACCAGGTAAAAGCTCTATTGGCATCTGATATGTCCTGACCTCCATTGTCACATTATTGCCATCTATCTCTGTGATCTTGCCTGATATTAGCAGGTTTATTCGATCTTCCCGATATTCCTCCCAGTATTCGAATTCATCTTCAGCTTCATAGACAATGTTTGATTTTAGTCTTCCTTTCTTGAATGTCGTTGTGAACATTTCGTATAAATAATCTCTAAATATTCCTGAAATATTGGTACTATTCAAATATTCAAAAAGCTTCCTTTGTGAGGAGGTCATATTTCCTTTTATATATACACCAATACCGTCATCCGACATTTCTTTCAGAGATATCGTAAATCCATTCTCAAGTCCAAAGGATCCGTTCCGGGGTATAGTATTCGTGATAGAAGAGAACCCGCTAATTATATTGATCCGTTCTGGATTCGGGATCCAGTAGGAATTGCCCAGGAAATATAACTCATTGCCCTTGCTTTGAGATCGGTAGACCGCATTCCCTGTGTCTACAGTACCATTATATGCCATGGACATGCTCAGTTCCTCAAGAGGAACATTGTTATCAAGATCAAACTGGAATCCGGGATAATTCGATCCATTGATCGTTATCGTTGCGCCTTTTGAGATACTTTGAGGCGCACCCCGAATTTCTCCTGACGCAGTGTAGGGATAAGCCAGGTCGTTTTTCACCGTGAATTTGATATTACCGCCAAGAAGTAAGCTATTGTCTTCGATCTTTATCGGATCGGAATTTTCCATTATTATTCTTGATGAACTGATGTTCGTTATCTCAAAATCCCCATTTGAGTCTCCTGTTTTAAGAATAGTGGCTTTATCTGAATAGAGTTCAGTCCCTGAAACTTTTATCGAATTTAATGTGATGGAGTCGATCTTTGTCTTGAACACTGTGACAGTGTTTTTCTCCAGGTTTGATTTGTACTCAAATACACCTCTTATTCCCAGCACTTTTGAATCTACAATGCTGCTTCCTTTGCGAAGTTCAAGCATTGCATTATTTCCATCTGAACTCACAAGTTTGAGAGATAGAGAGTATCCATTTTCAAGTGTCCATTTCTCGTTAATGTTCATTGTCTTTACTCCATCTTTCATCAGCACTCTGGATAGAATTGCCGTAGTATTGATTTTGATTATTTTATATGTTGAACCCAGCATCGTGATCTCATTGCCGCGCGGTGTTGAAGTATACACAGCTTTCCCTGTTTCTATCGTGTGGTCGTCGGAAAACGATAGATCAAGCTGCTCGTATGATACATTCTCATCAATGTCATAGAAGAATCCAGGGAATCTCCTTCCGTCTATTGTCACATTCCCTTTCATGGCAACAGGCATCCCTCGCACCTTGAAATCAAGCTGCGAATAATTAGTTACCATCACGGGTCTGGGAGTCAGGAGACCTGAGGTGTTACTATATTTTTCGATCACTATATCATCCAGCCACACCTGGAATGATTCTTTCAAGGGGATCTTATTATATACCCTGAATGTCAGCAGGGCGTTCTTTGAGAAATAGACAGGCACAGTTATTTTTTCCCAGCTGTTGTTACCCATACCCCCTTCCCAGACAACGCTTCTATCAATTAGAACCTGTTTGGAAACATTGGAGGTCATATTGGGGTAGGAGTCTTTCACATAGAATGAAAGTGTTGCGATGGATTCCTTATCCACTGTTACGTTCTGTGAAATTTCTCCATATTCTCTTGAATTATTGTCCGTAAAATTGATCATATATGAATACGAAGGCGATATCCAGGTGCTGTTGGTGAAACTGCCTGTTATGTTTTCGTTACTGCCTTTAAAGTTCCATCCCGAGGTCTGTTCCATATCGCTGTTCGTAATAATTATGGATGGAGTGAAGTCATTGATATCGAAAATTGGCTTTACCCATAAATGGACTGACCTGTATGACCTGTTATCTTTTAAAAGTACGAACTCAAGTTTGGATCTGGGTTCTTGTTTGGATAGAGCAATAGAGGAAGCAGCTATCGATGACGTTATCCGGGGAGTAAAGGTAACATTCTCAAGCCATTTTTCCTTATCTTTCAGATATACTGGCTGTTCTTTCAAGATCCTGTTGTCTAATTGCACCCTGAGAGTATAGTTCACAGGCTGGTATTCGTAATTTTCTATTCCTGTAAGCAACTGGATCTCTTTGTTTATGTATATCTCGGATGGATAATCCTCTGCTTTTCCATTTGAGCCCAGGATATAAAACGCCGTGAATTTTTCCTGCTCTCTTGTCATTATTGCATATATCAGCATGGCGCTGACTATTAATATCGCTATGACCATAGTTTTTATAAGCATTTTCTCAAGCGCGGGGTCGTATTCAGGTCCGGTCTCCTGCTCTTTGCTTATCAGGGTGCGGTAGAAAGAAGTAACGTTTTCAAAAGAGAAATCATAGGCATTTTCTTTAAGCCGTATTCTCTGGAAAATCGCTATTAATAGAAAAATTCCGTCTATTAATGAAAGGCTTATCACTATGGAATTTGGCCTGAAGCCCCATGGTGTATAGTTGAGGGCGAAACCGTCAAAGACAAAGATGGCTATGGATAGACCAATGCTCAATGTGAATCTCTCAATAGGTGACAGCTCTCCCTTTTTTGGGAACATTGAAGTGATGAAAAAATACCCGGGCAAAAAGAGAAGAAAAGGCAGCGCGAATATTATTCGCAGCAGAGTCTCGTTATAAGGAGGGATCAAAATAAAGAGTATCGACAATATGATGAGGATAATGCCCAGATACAGATCAAGAAAGCCAGTTTTTTTTTGCCTGTTGATCTTTTTTATTCTTGGATGATGATGAGTTACTTCAATCGGTCCCAGAGATCCCGGTTCTGGTTTGACGATAGCCTCTGGTGTTCCTGTTTCAGGAGCAAGGACATACTTTCCAGGTTCTTTTTCTATCAGGATCCCGTCATGTGCAAGAAACTTGCATAGTAATCTAATATCCTCTATTTCTCCATGATCTCTATTAGAATGATGCATGTGGTCTTTCATGACCAGGGAATTAAAGATTTGAAACGGGCTCAGACTATCTCTGGATTCCTTTAAAACCTTTATTATTAGCTCTTTTAAATCTATTTCCATTATCAATCAATCTTAGAAATCTTTATTTCTTAAAATATAGCTTATCTTTTATAAAGATAATCGTTTGAGCTATAATCAGCCCGATGCTATCTGCAAGAAGGTCGGGAAGTGTTGCATGTCTGCCTGGCACGAAAGACTGATGGAACTCATCGCTTGCACCGTACAAAGTTCCGATGATGACTGCAAATATGCAGGCATGATCCCTTAAACCCTGGTATGGAGAATTCTTGAGAGTGAAGTACAGCACGAAACCGAAGCCAGCAAAATATACAAGGTGAGGTGCCTGGTTAGGGTATGCTATGAAAATATAGAATGGATATAATAGAAACCCAATTCCATTTCTTTCAAAGGTCTTGAAAATAGGTTCAATAAAGTGAACAACAGCTTTAGAATCAATAGGGTTCGAACTTGATGAGATATAGAAGATAAATGCGGCATAGAGCAGAGTAAGAGATAGATAAACTCTGAATCGGTCTTTCATGGTTCTTCCTGCAGAACTTCATTTTTGCAGTTCCTTCATGACGAGAAAGCAGTATATAGTTTTGTATAATGAAATAAATTGAACTCAATGCTATGATAATTATAATTATAATAATAATTATGATTTTATAGAATCAGAACGATTAATTTATATAGGGGTATGGTGATATGATGAATGTTACCTATAGCTAGGGTGGTTTCATCGATTATGGTGGCATCCAAACTCGGTAATTGAATTTGAATAATTGAGGAATAGGTGAAAAAGGTATGAAAAATAAAATATTAATGATCGCTGCATTGTTTGCAGTGATGGTGGCGATGACGGGAATAGCGGCAGCGGATACAGATTTGGCAGCGAGCCCCAATCCAGTGATACTTGGATATGGCGGAACTACTAGTACAGATATTACTTATACAGGTTTTGGCAATGGCTTGGTACCTTGGAGAATAGAATTGGCAGATGGTAGTATTCCACTTGTCGATGAAATTGTGGTCAACGATGGTGATGGTTCGGAGACATCGTCCGGTTCTTATTCTGAAACAGACGGAACACCAAATACGATGATAATTAAAGATTTGCCCGGGGATAATAATGGCCATACTCAATATTGGCTGGCAACCTGTAAACCAGGAGCATCATTTGGGACTCCTGCATGTATACGCGATGCGATTTCAGTGCAAATAGATATGGCAATTCCCGAATTCGCTACAGTCGCCCTGCCAGTAGCTGCAG
>JAUSDC010000033.1 GCA_030650845.1 Candidatus Methanoperedens sp. | reverse complement strand
TTGTGAAAAGTAAAGAAGCTAGCCAAGTAATAGAATTTTTAGAGAAACAATCTGCACAATATCATATTCGAGTAGTTGAGCTTTCAAAAGATGATTGTGCAGCATTGGGATTGTCTACGGAATAATATTGTCCCAAAGCCTAGGTGATCATAACGAGAGTAGGTGTAATTGGCGGTGGTGCCATGGGGCAGCACCACATAAGAATTTATAATGAAATGAAGGATGTAGAACTTGTTGGGATATGCGATACCGATAGGAACCGGGCTATTTCACTTGCAAAGTCATACAATACCACTCCATATTTTGATCCTGAGGAATTGCTGGAACAGGAACTTGATGCTGTAAGTGTAGTCGTTCCAACGACTCTTCATCATAGTGTTGCGATGGAGGTTATCAATTCAGGAACACATCTGCTTGTGGAAAAACCTATCGCGGATACCCTTGAAAATGCAGATATGATGATAAGCGCCGCGCATGATGCGAACGTAAAGCTCATGGTCGGGCACATAGAGAGATTCAACCCTGCAGTTTCTAAACTGAAAGAAATAATTGATTCAGACCTGCTCGGTAAGATCGTATCCATATCTTCAAGAAGGGTCGGACCATTCAATCCACGTATACGCGATGTTGGCATAATAATGGACCTGGGCGTGCATGATATCGATGTTATTTCATATCTTTATGGAAAGAAGATCAATGAGGTATATACGATAGCAGGCAAAGATATTCATTCTTTCGAGGATCATGCATCGATCATCTTAAGATGCGATGCCAATCTTTCAGGAATGGTGGAAACGAACTGGTTGACACCGCATAAAATAAGGAATCTTACCGCAATAGGATTAAAAGGTGTAGCTTACCTTGATTATATAAAACAGACCGTTGAATTGCATGATGAAGCATGGATACGGACAGCCAAGGTCGAACAAAAAGAACCATTGAAGAATGAACTTGAACATTTCATTAAATCCGTGAGGGATGATACTCCCGTAATTTCAGATGGCAAGACAAGCAGGCATGCTCTTGAGACTGCTATGGCTGCTATTGAATCATATCAAAAAGGAAAAGCAATCGCGATAAATTAAAAAATTTTCGCGGAAAATTTTTTATACGGGGCGATAACATCCCTAATTACATTATGTTGTGGTTGTTTTTATCTCCTCGCCCAATTCCCTTATAAATAAATCCTTCTTTGATGAAAGCATCGGGGTCAATAACATTCCTGCCATCGATTATTATAGGGTGAGGACATCCTGTTGATTTTTTGAGAGCGCTGGCCTTCAGGTTCAAATATTGCTTGTGTCCGGTAAAGATAACTATCGCTGCGGCTCCTTTTATACACTCTTCAATATCCTGGGAAATTTTGAGGTTTCCATCCTCATAAACATATGGATCATGGACACAGACCTGGGCTCCGGCTTTTGTCATCATGTCATAATAAGGCTGCGAAGGCGTATTTCTCATATCATCCGAGTTGTTCAGGAAAGCCCATCCAAGTAAAGCTATTTTTGAACCTTTGAACTTCTTGCCGGCGCGGGTTAATGCTTCCCGGGTAAGATTATACATGTGTGTTGGCATGAAATCATTTATTTTTCGTGCAAGGACATAAAGGGACTCAGAATCCGCGGGATAATCAAGTTTTGAACCGGATATTTTGACTCCCCGTTCGAGGTGATAGGTATCTTTTGTCAAACAATGCCCGCCGACACCGGCTCCTGGAAAAAGCACAGCTCTTGTTATTCCTTCCCCTTTTAAGCTATCAATACCAGTCCTTACGTCATATACATTTATTCTCATGGCTTCACAATAAAGCGCCAGTTCATTCATGGCAGCGATCTGTAAGTCCCTGAATGTGTTCTCGGCTGTTTTTGTTACTTCTGCCGCTGTTGAATCCATGGAAATTATCTTTCCTTTTGTGAGCACCGGGCTGTAGAGCTCAACTGCGCGGTCGGTACTTTCTTTGTTTATCCCGCCCACTATCCTGTCATGTTCCTGGATATTTTGTATGAGCCTTCCTACCATCACTCTTTCCGGAGCATGTGCAAGCGCGAAGTCTTCACCAGGTATGAGACCAGATTCTTCTTTCAGGATATCTGCCGCAAAATCCTTCGTTGTTCCGGGCGTTATCGTGGACTCAAGCACCACAAGGACTCCTTCGTTGAGATGTTTGCCAATTTGCCTGATCCCTTCTTCAAGCGCTCCAAAATCAGGCTCAAGTTCTCCCTTATCCTTGAAGGGGGTCTGTATGGCAAGTGTGACTGCATCCACGTCTTTGATCTTTGAGAAATCGGATGTACTTTCAAATTTCCCAAGGGAGCGGACTTTTTTTATCAGGTCTTCAAGTCCGGGTTCTTCTCCTTTGAGGGGGCTTATCCCATTATTGAGCATTTCTATTTTATACCCTGAACTCTGAGAAGCCCTCTGGAAACCCCATACGAAATCAAATTTCTCTGCAAATAAAACGGCTGAAGGGATACCGACATACCCCATGCCTATTACGCCAACTTTGCGTATCGGTCCTTTCTTCTTTATAATTTCATTAAGTCTACTCATGGTTTTCTGGAGGTTTAATTGATCGTTCGAATAATAAATTTATGTGCGTCTGGCACCTCCTCAAACCCACACAATCACCAGGCGCACTATTGCGCTCTCGGTTCTGATAATCGGGTCTGGGTATGTGGGTTTCTTTTGAAGTACGGGCTGTTAAGGCTGGGGTATGCGAGGGTGGGGGGAATGCTTTATTGAGTATGTCAGTGATAGGTATAACATTAAGTAAAGAGAAGTGGATATAAATATATAGTTCCATATTAATCAGCTAGTTTATGATAAAAAATAACATCTTCGAAAAAATCGGGCAGGCACTCTCAGGTCTTGAAGTTGACCTAGGCTATGTATTTGGCTCTTTTCTCAAGAGCGATAAATTCGAAGATGTGGATATTGCCATTCTAATGCAGAAAAAGCCAACTCCTTACGAGGGTTTCAGGCTTTCCATGCAGATCGCAGGGAAACTTGAACGTGAGATCATGCCCAGACTGGAGTTCGATGTTAAGATCCTCAACATATGCCCCCCGAATTTCCAGTACAGGGTCACAAGCACTGGCAGGCTGGTTTTTTGCAGGGATGAATGCTTGCGTATCAGATACGAAGAGAGTGTTATAGGGGCGTTCCTCGATTATGCACCTACAGCACACTGGCTAGATGAGCGATTCCTTGCAGAGGCGTGATAATGATTCTGGATAAAGAAGGAATGATCGGACATCTTCGTGAACTGAATGCTGCACTGAGCGATTGGGAAAGATACAGGTCCATAAGCCTTGAGGATCTGAAAAATGATAGGGATAAGATGAACATGGTGCTGCATGCAATGCTGGTAGCGATCCAATCTTCTATCGATATCTCCAACCACATTATTGCCGAGAAAAAGCTGAGAAAGCCAGCAACATACCGGGAGGCTTTTGAAATACTCCAGGAAGGGGGTTTTATACCGCTTCAATTGAGCAATGACCTATCTGAGCTTGCCGGATTCAGGAACGTGCTGGTCCATATCTACTGGAAGCTCGATATTGACGCAATATATGGAATACTCCTTAACGATCTGGATACGCTCAAAAATTTTGAGAGGATAATAAAAAAAATGCTGATGGAATAAAAAATGAACTGAGCCATCAAAAAACGATAGGACACAGATGCCGCGGATCACACGGAAGCACACGGATTTTCTTCCATGACAATAAATTTATACAATATTATCCATAAATATCAGGCGCCTGTCTGGCCCCCATACAACCCATAAGATCTAAAAAAATACAGATCATCACTATATTTATACCCCATCAAAATAAATAAGAATCCCGTGCTATTCGAACACCTCATCTACTCCACAGCTTTCGCGATCATAGCAGGTATGCTCTGGTACAAGCGCACAGGCAGAGATCCCTCCTGGATCATAATAGCCAGCGCCTATGCACCAGACTTCGATATATAGCGGGGGAGGTTTTCAGGAAGTTCGACATAAACATCCTCATCAACGGTGCTCCCATAAAGCACGGTGATTTCCACAACATAGCTTTCCTGCTCCTTTATGCGGCTCTGGTCGCCCTGGT
>JAUSDC010000154.1 GCA_030650845.1 Candidatus Methanoperedens sp. | reverse complement strand
AACTGGCCATCACCATCCCTGCCTATAACGAAGAAGCCACCATCGGCAATGTCATCCGTGAGATCCCGCGAAAGATCGAAGGCATAGATAAGGTCGAAGTGATCGTCATCAGCGACGGCTCAAGGGACAGGACTGCTGAGGTTGCAAAAGAAGCTGGCGCGGATCATATCGTCCAGTTCCCTATGAACAAAGGACTGGCCATTGCATTCAAGGAAGGACTGAACGCAGCCGTTGAGAGCGGCGCTGACATCATCGTGAACATTGATGCAGATGGGCAGTATAATGCCCTTGAAATACCAGAGCTGATCACGCCCATCCTGCGGAAAAGCTGAGATCGTACTTGGATCAAGATTTCTGAATTGCAGAGGATACGTTGGGTTTGTTCATGGCTCGAATGATCAGCATGGGTCTGGGGTTTTTCATACGAGAAGAGGCGCCCAGGGTCAGATAAGCAGGTGCTTTACGCAGACATATCCATCTTTTGTGCTGTTTTGGTAAATATGAAAATTATTAATACTGGCAGTTATGATTGAAGTCTTAGGAATGATTTTGTGTCTCGAAAATCAATTTATCTTGATGTTTGTGCACTAAGCAGACCCTTTGACGATCAGGGCTATTTGAGAATCAAGCAGGAGACAGATGCTGTAAACATGATATTAGCAAAAGTAAAACAAGGCAAATATAGGTTATTGTTTTCTTCAGTCCATATTAAGGAAATCGAGGCATATGATAACATTATGGAGCGCGTAGAATTGCAGACAATATTAAAAAAACTGGGGGAGAAAATGAACGAAAATTTGTCAGAAACCCGTGCAAGGGCCGAAAAACTTGTTAATCTTGGTTTTGGCGTAGCAGATGCTGCACATGTTGCTTTTGCAGAAGGGGCGGGAGCTTTATTTATTAGTTGTGATAATAAGCTTATCAAGAAATGCTTGAAACACAATATAAAAGTATGGTGTAGCAATCCTGTTGCTTTTTGTGATAAGGAGGATTTGAGATGAATCGCGTAAAATATATGAATGAAGATTTAATAATTGAAAAGGCTATCAAAGTCCTTGTTGAAAAATTGGGCCCTATAGATGCTATTCGATTTATTACAATTCCAAAAATAAAAAGAATGGAAAGTGTAAAACGCCATAGAGAATGGCAGATGATGCTGGATAAAGACCGATTTTTTGATGAAGTATTTGCAGAGAAATCGTAAAATCTGCATATACTTACACTGTCAGGAGTGCGGATCAAAAGCAATAAGACCCAGTGTTCTTTCGCCTGTGAGTGCCAGGATCGAAGAGGTTGTGCATGGGATGCCGGGATGGGAAGAGGGGCTACCTAATGAGCATGGGGCTGGGATTAACATACTATATATAATTACACAGTCCAGGCGCTCCATAAAAAGCCGATGCAGCTACACAGCATAAAAAAAACCACAGAGTGCACAGAGGACACAGAGAAAAACAACAACGCTCCGTGCTCTCAGTGTCCTGGTATGAAAAAAAATAGCAACGAACACAACGAACTCGATACGAACTCACGCCACCGGAGTTCGTTTTAGTTCGTACCAGTTCGTTGTTTTTTTCATGTTCATCTACGTACCGAAGGTTCATAGCTGACTCTGTGGTTGATTATCCATCCTGTGCCATATATTTATAATCTATTAAATATTAAATTCTAAGCGCACGATACGAATCCCAAGCAACCTCGATTCATAAACAAAATATTTTCAAAATATCGTCAATCAGAGTAAATGTGGTAGAATCCACAGTCGCATAATTTTTATCACAGCATTAACATGATCGACAGGATACGATTTGTATAGTTAATCCTGTAAATCCTGTCGATCCTGTCCAAAATTTTGCATTTTTTCATGTTTTTCAGGTTTAGTTTGAAACGAGAACACGGATGACACGGATCAAACGGATTTACGCGGATCCGTGCATATCCGCGTCAACCGTTGCGCCAGTTGACGTCGCCCACACGTATGGCTATCGCCATACGTGGAGATCCGTGTTCTATCGTCGGTTTTTATTATGTATTTTCTGATTATTTTTCGATCTTCACTATAATATATATGATGGTAATAAGTATACATAATGCATAATAAAATTAATATACTAATAGAATGCTAAGGTTAAAACAATCAAGCATAATTATCTAAGAAAAATTGTTTTCATATAGGTGCGGTTTAAAAAATGTTTATGAATAAAAATCCACTAAAACTGGCCATCACCATCCCTGCCTATAACGAAGAAGCCACCATCGGCAATGTCATCCGTGAGATCCCGCGAACGATAGAAGGCATCGATAAGGTCGAAGTGATCGTGATCAACGACGGCTCAAGGGACAGGACTGTTGAGGCGGCAACGGAAGCAGGAGCTGATCCGATCGTCCAGTTCCCCACTAACAAAGGGCTGAATGCTGCCACTGACTGCGGCGCTGACATCATCGTGAACATCGAAGCGCCGCCGCTGGCGGAGTTTAACCTGAGATCAATGGTTGCATATAATCCCAATACTCCAATACTTGCATGAAATAAAAAAATAGTCTACCTAAAATAATCGCGATCGGAATCCCTCATCCCTATATCTTTTTTATCTTGTAGCCAAGATCTGACCGCGCAAGGGAGGATCTTATTTCTCATCAAGCAAAATCCAGTTATTACAAAGGAAGAAATTGCAGGGCAGCCCAAGACTCGAAGTGAAGAAAACAAAAACAGAAAGGTAAATTAGTTTGAAATTATATTAACGTACATGTCCCAGACAAAAGACCTTCAAATCGTTGCAATCATCATTATCTTGACTGTATTATTTGTATTGCTCCCCCCTCTAAATACGAGCCCTGTCAGAACAATTCTGGGGGTAATAATGGTATTATTTTTGCCTGGTTATGCCCTTATCGCGGCGCTTTTTCCGAGGAAAAACGATCTTGATGGTATAGAAAGACTTGCATTGAGCTTTGGGCTGAGTATTGCAGTTGTTCCATTAATCGGTCTTGGCTTGAATTTTACTCCTTTTGGAATAAGACTTGTTCCGATCCTTGTCTCCCTTTCAGTTTTTACTCTGGCAATGTTACTGATAGCCAATCTCAGAAGATCGAAGCTTTCTGAGGAGGAGAGATTTGAGGTTCCATTTTCATATATGTATTCTTCTTTAAGAAGTGAAATTTTCAGTTCAAAGAAAGGTTTAGACAAAATACTAACGATAATCTTAATTTTTTCTATTCTCGCTTCGATAATTATGTTGATATATGTCATTATTACCCCAAAGCAGGGTGAAAAATTTACGGAATTCTATATCCTGGGAGATAATGGAAAGGCAGAAAATTACCCCACCCGGCTGGAAGCTGGAAAGACCAGCAGCGTGATCGTTGGTATTACAAACCAGGAATTTGTTCGAACGAACTATACACTGACCATATCGCTTGAGAATGATACTCTGAACACAATGCAGGTTCAACTTATGCATAACACCACATGGGAGGAAAAGGTTTTATTTACTCCTGAAAAGGGTGGTGATAACCTTAAACTTGAATTCTTGCTGTATAAAGAGGATAATATCACTGCGCCCTATAGAGATCTTCATCTATGGGTGAACAGTACCGCAGCGAAACCGGTTGATATGGTAAATGTTCCTCTTCCTGAATTCACGCCTACTGGTAAAAAGATCCAGGTGAGAATTGATCGTTATAGGGGTTACGTAATCCCGGAACAGGCAAATCTGAAGATCTATCCGGGAGATGAAATCGTCTGGACAAGTGATGACTTGTATCGTATAACTCTTATTAGTAAGGACGGTCTTTTTAAGGATGCGGTCATTGATTACGGATCTCGAAAAAACCATGTCTTCAAAAAAGTAGGAACGTTCAATTTCGATATCAAAGTTGGTGATATTGTAAAGTTCAATGGAACTGTGGTGGTTTCAGAAGTCTAAGATATTCAAGTTCGATACGCTTTGCTATATTCTCCCAGGTATGGTTCTCGATCACATATTGACGCGCGTTTTCCCCCAGTTCCTTTTGTCTTTGTTCATCGCAGAGCAGTCCTATTATCGCGTCTGCAAGGTGCTTGGCATCTGTTAGTACGCCGTTCGTTCCGTTTATGATCTCTGCGAGTCCCCATGCACCCGTTGCGACCACGGGCTTACCCATTGCCATTGATTCAAGCATAAAGAGGCTTGATGCTTCCACAATGCTTGGGACGACAGCAATGTCTGCAAGCGCCAAGTATCTTGGAATATCATTATGGGGGATAGCCCCCAGAAAATCTACATTATTTGTTATTCCCAGTTTTTCAACAAGATGGATGAGATCAGATCTTTCGGGACCATCTCCGATAATAAGAAGTTTGCATTCAATGTTATCTAATATATGAGGCATTGCACGCAAGAGACTATCTACTCCATTTTTCTTTACAAGCCTTCGTGCTGTAATGATAACAGGACATTCGAATTTTTCTTCTTTCCTCATTTTCGAAGGGTCAAATCTATTGGTATCAACCCCGTTCAGGATCACCCTGATCTTATCAGGCTGGGAACCCCATTTGATCACCTGTTCTGCAAAATAATGACAGGCATGTATCTGTAGATCGCAAATTCGCGCCAGATATGGGGCAAGGTTCTTCTCCCCCATCCTGTAGAGTGCGGCGGTTAAGGGGTCTGCAAGCTGGTACCATGCAGGATAATATGATCCGTGTATGGTGTTCACGGCAATTCCGTGGTGCCTTCTTGCAAGGATATTTGCGGCTATTCCGCTAGTGTAGACGTGCCCATGATAAATGTCATATTTCTCTTTTTGCATGGAAATAAGCACAGGAAGGAAAACTGCTTGCCTGGCAAGGGACAATCCTGGAAGTGATCGCGTCGCCCTTACGATGCCAGAGCGATCGATGTTTATGAACCTTACCCCTTCCCGGATCTCTTCGCCAGCCATGCCGTCAGCGCCTGAAATTACTGTCACTTCATGCCCAAGCAAGGCAAGATGGCGGGAGAGTTCATAGATGGCAACCTCTATACCGCCTATGCGGTGGAGGGGGTCAAGGTCGTATATCTGAAGTATTTTCATATATCTCCCTCAGTAATTGCGTATTTCCTGCGCATTCAAGTATGCTTTCCAGAAGTTCTCTCCTGTACAGGAGTTCGCAGGATGGATGAATGTATAATATAAAATGATCTTTCTTGCAAAGCTCCCGAATATTCCTGATTATTTTTTCATCGTCGTCTTGAAGCTCACAGGGCGATGGAATAGTGACCGGGAGCTGGAGCGTACCGAATTTCTTATCCCCAACTTGCGGATTGAAGGGATGAAAACCATAGAAGTCGCTTGAATAATCAAAGTCGAAATCATCAAGGGCAAGAAGATATTCTTTGCTTGTGGTGAAGCCTGGTGACGAAAAAGAGCGGGGGGGAATGCCGAATACTTTTTCGAACAATTTGCATCCGGTTTCGATCATATTAGAGATCTCTGCTATGTTTTTTTTATGAAGGAAGTTCATCCATTCGTAATGCCTGTATCCATGAATACCGATCTCATGACCTGAATTTATCAAGACCTGCAGAGCTTGATGGGATTCCACATTGCGCCTGATAATACTCTGGAAAAATCCGGGGATGTATCTTTTCAGCGGGATGCTCAGGAGGTTTTTTCCAGTATAATGCGAAATATTTCTCAGTGTCTCATCAGGACCTGTAGTTATGAAAAATGTAGCCTTTGAATGATATTTCTTGAGCAGGTCAAGAAGTTCAGGGACTGCCATGGCATCTGCAATGCTGTCAACATCAACCCTTAGACCCATGGTCATGAGAACCAGCCTGCTATAGAGGGATACAGGTATGGGAGGATCGAGACCAATAATATGTTGTTAACTGCATGCATTGCGATCGGGCCTGCCAGGCTTTTTGTCCTGTAGTAGAAGTAGCCCAGCGCCAAACCTGCGGCAAAGGTGAAAGCTATTTCAAGGGGGGAGCGCCAGGTCATGTGCATGATACCAAAGAGGACACCCTGTCCCAGGAGAGCGCTTTTCCACCCGAATATATTTTTTAGATCATTGAAGATAAGGCCCCTGAAAAGCAGTTCTTCTGCTAGCCCGACGAAGAATACCATATATATTGTGTCACGCAGGAGGTATTTCACGTCGAAAATGGGGGAGGGGGGGTTTGGTGTAAGGATAATATATTCTATCAAACCAGTTGGAATGGCAAAAATGAGTCCCATGATGGCATATTTTACTGCTTTGTCCTTTGTGAAGCCGAGTTTGCGAAAGTCTATCTGATGCTCGTTCATGTGCCAGAGGCACAGGGCCAGGATAACAGAATACACTGCAGGAATGAGATACTGCTGGTTTATAAAGAACCAGGGCAGCGAGGAGGTGAATAGCACATAAAGAGGAATGAGTGCAAGGGATTCAGCCGAGCGCATATAGTCCTCTCTAATGAAAGCCACAGAAACGATGATATAAATTGAAAGAGTTATGAAAAGCGATAGCACTATACCGTATGTCACGTCCCTGTAAGCGAAGATGTACTCTGATATGGTGATAGCGATGAAAATTATCAGGATGAATATCGTGGCACTTATTGAATTAAATTTGAGTTTTTTATATTGAACCTTTGATTTCAGATATTCCAGTCCAACTTCTCTCAGGTCTTTCTTAACTTCTTTTCTTTCTTTTATTATTTCCTTTTTATAGTCAATATTGTAGGAGAATCTTCCCTGAGGCTTCTCGATCAATAATCCTTCTTTTACGAGATCTGAACAAATTTCCCTTACTAACTTTATTTGTAAAGTAACGTCTTCTTTATTTGAAATAAGATCTTTAATTAATAATATATTTAAAAGTTCAACTATGCCTAATTTTTCTTTCGTTTCCTTGAGATAATCAATTACGACGTCTCTCAGGTCTTTCTTAACTTCTTTTCTTTCTTTTATTATTTCCTTTTTATAGTAAATATTGTAAGAGAATCTTCCTGGGGGCTTCTCGATCAATAATCCTTCTTTTACGAGACGTGAACAAACCTCCCTTAATTGCTTCAGTTCTAAAGTAACTTTTTCTTTATCTGAAATAAGATTATTAATTAAAAATATATTTAAAAGTTCAACTATTCCCACTTTTTCTTTAGATTCCTTTAGATAATCAATTACGACGTTTCTCAGTTCCATTTTGTTTCAACAATATATTTAAAGAATAATATCTGAACAAGATTCGATGTAATAAAACTAACTATTTCAAATACATGAGTATAATCATTAGTACTATCATTATTATGTTTCTGTTCAGATAAATTTAAATACCTTCATTGGGTATGTTGATGATATTGTAGATGGTGGAATATACCGGATTTATTAAATCGATAAATAGATCCAAGGATGATTAAATGGATAACAAAAACAGTAAACAGAACGGGCTTCTTTACAAATCATTGATGTTATGGTTTATGATACTTGTTCTTGCAAGTTTTGCAGCCAGTCTCCAGACCAGGTACGACACCGTGGGAATACAGGTGGCGCCTGAAGTATTGAGAGAAGGAGAGCCGGTGGTCGTTACATTCTATATCAATAATCCTTCAGATAAAGTGGCTGGAACAGATTATACTTTATATGCCAACGGAAATGCCCTGATGAGCGGAACGACAGAGCTACAAGCTGGCACAGGAAGGCAGTTCCAGTATGTGTATAACAATCCTCTCGAGCTTGGCGAGCAGGTTACATTCTCTGCAATAACGCAGTCAGGCGATGAGGTAAACCAGAATTCAGTATCCATCCCTTCAGTCCCTCCCCAGGTCTGGAGCAGCTTTGTGTCCTTTGCATCCTTTTCAACGTCAGTTATGAGTTCATCATCAGCCATAAGTTCCATGTCCATGAGCTCAATGGCTTATTATGATAATTCTTTTGGAACGAACCAGGCTCTTAACGCAGGACTGATCTTCAGCATAGTATTGATAATTCTTCTTATCTACATGGAACTCTCAGAGCCTCTCCTTGCTCAGAAGAAGATGCGTGTCATCGGCAACCTGCGCATCAGGGCCAGCAGGCTCTCAAGTGTTCTTTTTATAATATTCGTGGGCATGGTGTTCACGCAGATAGCATTGATCGTTGGAGGGGTGAGATGATATGAGAAGGATTCTGATATTACTTTTATTAATGATATTTTCATTAATTGGTCCTGTTGAGGCTTATGTTTATGATCATTCATTGGATCCTGTTGGAGATGTGAATATAGGGACTAGAATCACAGATACCGTAAGTCCGAGTCCATCCAGTGAGGTTTTCCTGGGTTATCAGATGCGTTTCAAATGGTGGCGTCCAGGTGATGGAGTTGCACAATTAACATTTGCACCTATTAATCTTGCAAGAAATGAATATATTGATAGTTATACCCCAGATACAACTGGTACGTGGAAAATTCAATCATTAGAATATATAAAAAAGAAATCCAATCAGAATACAAACAGTGAAAAAACATTTAATGTGGTCCAAGTACCTGAGTTCGGTCCACTGGGTCTGGCAATACCTCTTTTCTTGATCGGATTATTTTACACAGGTTTGCGAAAGAGAATGCTTTAGAAAATGCGATATTCATTAAAACACGTCTATATAATTTTACTTGTGGTCGTGGTGAGCCTGCTAGTTTTCATAGTACAGGGATTGTACCAGCAGGAAACAAAATACTTAAAACAGGTTGAGTTCAAAAGAATAGACGGATATAGCGAAGGGACGGGGAACATATCAGAGGTCCAGGCCAGAATAAATAATCAAGATACTGTCAGACATAATTATACTGTCCAGGTTTCCTTGAATTCTGTATTTTTTACAGATGAAATAGTAGAAGTCATGCCCGATCAGCCATTCACATTCAAAATTGTGCTTCCTGTAGAAAAGCAATTCTCAGATTTATCTGTTGAGGAAGCGCTGCACAACGTTTCTTTTATTATATTTCGTGATGATCGACCTGAGCCCATCGATAGAATAGAATACAAATTTGATTGATACTAAATATTTTTTTCCTGCATCTATATGCATCCAATAAAAGTTCAATTAAAGTATCGAATAATTTATTTTCTTATTTTTGCCATTGCAGTAGCAGTCGTTCTTAACCCTTTAAAAAAACTGGAAAATCTGTCGCCTGAATACTTTACCCTCAACGGCGTCTATCCCTGGGCTATTCTTTTTCTCTGCGCCTTCTTTCTATTTGCAAAGCGACATGAGATCCATGATGCAAAACCATCATTCATCTTTGCAGCAGCAGGAGCAGGCATAATCTCAGGTTCAATTTTTCTGACTGGTGTTAATCCTGAATTTGAAGTATTCAGGCTGCTTCTTGCCTGGCTGGGACTTGCTTTCGTGTTCTTTGGAGAAGCCGCTTCCCTGCCAGCGCTTCTCCTGTGTATCTACGGGTTTGGTATTTCGTTCCCAAAGCTTGTGGAGGCTTTCGCCGGCTTGCAGTATGCGCAGGCAACCACATGGGTAACATATAACATCGCGCAGTTTTTCATTCCCATAAATGTCAGCGGCACGGTAATATCAATGACCACACTGCAAGGAGATAGACTGATGGTTGTGATCAATGCCGCGTGTTCAGGCGCTGCTTCGATGTCGGTATTCCTTGTGGTGTTTGCCCTTATGTCTTTAGATGTTCCACTACCACGCAGAAAATGGGCTGGCTTGTTATTGTTTGGGATCATCGGCACCTCTTTGCAGAACATCCTGCGTCTTGTACTGCTCCTTCTTACAGGATACAACTTTGGTCCATCTGCCATCCAGGGGGGAGAGAGTATAGCGGGATACATTATTTTCCCTCTGTGGTATGCTCTGTTTGCCTTTGTTTACCTCAGATGTGCTAAAAGGTATAAGGCAGCAGATATTAATCCTGTACAGAAGGTATAACATGACTCTTTCAATAATCCTTGGAACACGTCCTGAAATAATCAAGATGTCCCCTGTGATACGGGAATGCCAGCGATCGGGGATCGATTATTTCATTCTGCATACGGGACAGCATTATTCGTATAATATGGACAGGGTGTTTTTTGAGGAATTGAAGCTTCCTGAGGCCAAGTACAATCTTGAAGTGGGCTCAGGTGCGCATGGGGAGCAGACTGGGAAGATGCTTGCTGGGATCGAGAAGGTTCTTATGAAAGAGAAGCCTGAAGCTGTTCTTGTGCAGGGGGATACGAATACTGTGCTTGCAGGGGCGCTAGCTGCTGTTAAACTGGGGATAAAGGTCGGGCATGTTGAGGCAGGCTTACGAAGTTATGATAGAAGAATGCCTGAGGAGATAAACAGGGTTATGGCGGATCACTGTTCTGATATCCTTTTCGCACCTACTGAAAAATGTAAAGAAACACTGCTTGGAGAAGGTATACCTGAAAGCAGGATCCATGTTACTGGAAATACTATTGTGGATGCGGTTTATCAGAATCTGAAGCTTGCAAAAGAGAAGAATACGCTTGAGGAACTTGATATTAAGCCAAAAAATTATATTCTTGTAACAGCGCACAGGCAGGAGAATGTGGATGACCCTGTGAGGTTCGCAAACCTTTTGAAGGGTGTTGAGGAGCTCGGGGAGGAGTTTAATATCCCGGTTATCTATCCTATTCATCCGCGCTCGAAAAAAAGGGTGCAGGAGTTCAGGATAAAGACTGACGGAAGCATCAGGTTCATCGATCCTGTGGAGTTCCTTGATTTTCTTAACCTTGAGAGCAGCGCGCGCCTTGTTCTTACGGATTCCGGCGGGGTGCAGGAGGAGACATGTATCCTGGGTGTGCCCTGCGTGACGCTGAGGGATAATACGGAAAGACCTGAGACGATTGATGTGGGTTCGAATATGCTTTCAGGGACTGAACCTGAGATGATGATGGAATGCGCACACAGGATGCTTGAGAAAGAAAAAGACTGGATAAATCCATTCGGGGATGGAAAGGCTGCACAGAGGATCGTTAAAGGGATGCGGTCATGAATAACTATCGTGTATGATCATAAACTCCATATGGAAGCATGGGGTATTTTTTGTGCAATTTTCCGTCGTTAAAAAACCCTGCAACAAATCTTCTACCCGCTCGATATGCAAACAGCTTTAAGACCATAAAAATTTTAATTATATTATATAAATATATGAAATGTATTTTTGGCATGTAACCGCTCTTGATTCTTTTTAAATCTTCAAAATGCGAATATTTTCTAAATTTGTTAATAATACTTATCATACTTGTTATCATTATGATTATAATAATAATATATAAACATTTCTGTCCCCAGTTTATAAATGCCCCTCGATTTCACTCTCACAAAATTCCGCTCCCTCTGCACCTGCGTAGCGCAGCACTACCCCACCCTGACCCTTGTAGAGTACTTCCAGGGAGACCACCCACCGCGCTTTGCCATGATGCGCCACGACATCGACAGGAAGCCGGAGAATGCGCTTTTTACGGCGAGGATTGAAGCTGAAGGGGGATTATAGAAATTAAAATTACTGAAATAATCTGGCTTGATGATGTTGTTGATAAGATTCGAACAAAACATAAAGTGACAGTAATGGAGATCGAAGAGGTTTTCAGGAATGAACCTAAGTTCAGGCGTGGACCTAAAGGAAATTATATTGACGAAAACATATATTATGCATTTGGGAAAACAGATGCAAATCGACTACTATTTGCAGTCTTCATTTTCAAGAAAAACAACGAAGCTTTAATAATAAGTGCAAGAGAAATGGACAATAAGGAAAAATCCGCATATTCAAAGTTATGACAAAAAAAATTCCTGATTTTAAATCCCTGGAAGAAGCGGCAGAATACTGGGATACTCATAGTTTTGCTGATCATATAGGGGATACTGAACCTGTCGAAATCGAGGTGAGCCTTACTCGGCGACGAATAATGCTTGAAATCGATAGTGATATACTTGAAAAACTTAAGAAAATCGCCCATAAGAAAAAGAAGGGCTATGATAAACTGATCAGTTCGTGGATACGCGAAAAAATAATCCAAGAAGCTTCAAACGGTTAAAAACCCTTCATTTGACAGGATTAACTGGATCGAAAGGATACGATTTTATTGGTAATCCTGTAAATCCTGTCAATCCAGTCTGAATAAATGACATTTTTTACTGAAATTATATATTAAATAAGTCCTGGCGCCTCCGCGATCTCCATGCAACCACCAGGCACGAAGGGAGCAAAGAAAACGATAACAACGAACTCAAAACTAACTCAAAACGAACTCCGGTTGCGTGAGTTCGTCTCTGTTCGTCGGAGTTCGGTGTTAATTATCCATCCTCCGCCAAATATTTATTAAAATGTAATTATAAAAGTCCGGCGCCTCTGCGCTCCCCAACCCCCCCAGATATCCAAAAAGCCATCATGTGAATTTATATTCAACACCGAAAGGATTAAATGAATGACAGATATCTAAAATGAACAAGATATTATGAAAATAATGGTGGTATTACATAATTACAG
>JAUSDC010000023.1 GCA_030650845.1 Candidatus Methanoperedens sp. | reverse complement strand
GGCTTATGGCTATTTTTATAACAACTTCATCGATCGCGCGCGCCCATATTGTCTTAATTTCATCGGCCTTTGCGCTTTCTTTCCGTTTATCTTCAACTTCAATAGAACTTATATGAACTGGATATGCCACCCCTGAGGTTTCATCATCCATTACAAGCTTTTCGCCCACCCTGATTACCCCTGAAAGAAGGGTCCTGATGCGAAGGGACTTTTCTCCAATGCTCACTATTACCCGAACAGGCACTTTCTTTTCTATTCTCTCACTATGAACGTCGCCACATTCTTGACATTTCATCAGAGTGCTTTTAAGCACTTTATGAGGAACGGGTTCATATGGCGAACATGAAGGGCAAGGGATTTCGATATGTTTCATTATCTCAAAATTATAAGTCGGGCTATAAATACATCTGCATAATTTGGCCCTTTACTGTCATCTAACATTTTATCGACTTTTTACTCTGCTCGAGAAGATTCGTGACCCGTCGCATGTCAGGATATATGCGCTCAGTGGATAAACATGTAAAAAAAACAACGAACTGGTACGAACTAAAACGAACTCCGTGACGTGAGTTTGTTTCGAGTTCGTTGTGTTCGTTGCTATTTTTTTTCATAGCAGGACACAGAAAAACGCGGCAAATCTCTGCGCTCTCTGTGTGCTCTGTGGTCAATTCTTCTTGCTTGTTTTCAGTTATTCCAATAGCTGCATAAGGAAATACGTTTATAGTTTCCTATGCGTTAAAAAAACTCCCAGAAGAACTTGCCGGCCTTTTTACTTCTCCTGAGCTTCCCTTCATCTCTCATTTCGTTTAGAAATTCATGAAGATCTTTTCTTGATACACTTATATCAAAACCGCTCAGACCTTTCCTGATCTCTTCCTGGGTCATAGGGCGCACCAGCACTCGCTTTATGAATCCTGTCATATCTTCATACAATGCCCATGGATAGATTATCCACTTCCATGCAACATGTTTCTCACCCCAGTAATCCGGAATGAAAGTGGAACATGTCTTGTACTGGAGCACGGCGGTCTTCACTTCGGCTGGAGATCTCTTCTTAATATGATCCAGAATGACATAATAGGAATCTCCCGTATCTGCAACATCATCAACTATCAAAATCTTTTTCCCTGAAATGTCGATCTCTTCTGGCAGAGGGAATTTTATCCTTGCTGTTCCATGATTGACTGCTATCCCCCAATGTTCCACCTTTATGGTTGTCAGATCTTTCTGATGCAGGAAATCGCATACGATACGTGCCGGTACCAGTCCCCCTCGTGCAACACCGATGACGATGTCAGGAACGAATCCTGACCTTCTTATATTATGCGCTATTTTTCTTCCCAGCCTGTAAGCCAGTTCCCAGCTCACAAAATAGCATTTTATAGGTACATCTGGCTTTTCCATCTAGATCCAGATAACAAATTAAAAAAAATCGGGTTAAAGAAGTCCCGATCTCTGAAGCAACATCAGGTCTTCAGTGTTCAGTTTTTCACCAAGTTTGAACTGGTTATAAACTTCCTCTGCTTCTTTCTTTGTCTGTTCCCTGATGGTTTCGTCCTTTGTTTCTTTGCTCTTTCTCTTTAATCCGATGATGAGTTTATTGATCTCACGGATCTCTTTCTGGGACTGTATGAAAAGCCTGTGCTGTTCATCCGCTGCTTCCTGTGCCTTTACGAATTCTTTATGTGCAGCATCGGATTCCGCTCTTATCGCATCAGCTTCTTTGAAAATTGTGATCATCTTGTCATGATACTGCTGTGCAGCTTCTGCAGCTTCTTTTACACTATTATGGAATACAGCAGCTTCATCACGCAAAACCTGTGCTTTTTCAAGTAATGTTCTTAATTCACTGCTTCCTTCAAGCTGGGTCTTTTTGCGCTTGAGCTCTTCAGTCAATTTACCGATCTTTTCTACAAGCTCGCGTTCCTGGGATGTTTTAAGTACCTCGGTCTGCTGTTTGAATTCCAGCTGGTCTATTTCCCGTTTCATTTCTTTCAGGGATGGACCATCACCAAGATTTAAATCCTTACGGATCTTATCGACGTCAGCATAAACCTTGTTTGCCTGCTCATTCAGTTCGTCGCGTTTAAGTTTTGCCTCGCCGACTTTTTCATTGTTCTCATCGCGCAGTTTTTTAAGCTGTTGTGCTTCATCGATGAGTTCCTTGGTACGAGTATTAAGTTCATTCCTCTTAGTAGCCCACTTACTTGCTTCAAGGTTTAAATCGTTCCTTTTGTTCTTATACTCTTCAGACTTATTCTTTAAGTCACCCTTTCTGTTCTGTAACTCATTTAACAACCTATATGTCCTCCTTTTCCAACATGAGTTGGGGTTATGCATTTCATAATGCACGATACATGTCCCGGATCATCCGGAACATTTTTTTATCATTCAATCATTATATTTGTGATTTGGTCGAGATAATATCCTATTGCTCAGAAATAATTCAATAAAACAATGTGAAATCTTATTACCATATGCTCCAGATCACTGCTTAAAGAGTGAATGATTTTGCTCTCATTCTCTCACATTCCTTTTAACCTTTTCGGCAGACTGGAGTTATTTTATTCCCAGAACGTCCCTCATTTCATAAATACCAGGTTTTGCCTGGCAAACCCATTCTGCAGCCCTTACCGCACCTTTTGCGAATGCCTGCCTGCTGTGCGCCTGATGTTTTATTTCAATGCGCTCCCCATCTCCTGCAAAGAGGACAGTATGATCTCCAACAATATCGCCACCACGAACTGCATGGATCCCTATCTCTTTTTTGCGCGGTGAAATGCCATGTCTCCCATATACGAGATCCCTCCCACCAAGCTTATTTGATAGGGTCTCAGCTGCCTTTAATGCTGTTCCGCTGGGTGAATCTTTTTTCTGGTTGTGGTGTGCCTCAATTATCTCTATGTCGTAATCACCAAGACGAGCGGCAGCCTCGGAAAGAAGACCGTAGAACACATTCACCCCAATCGAGAAATTCGGGGAGATCACTGCGCGAACGCCATTCGATTTGATGGACGTCTCCATTTTTGAGCGTTGATCTTGAGAAAATCCTGTCGTTCCCACTACTAGATTTACTTTTTTGCTGGAAGCTGCAAGCACGTTCCTCACTGCTGATTCAGCGATGGTAAAATCTATGAGGACATCTGGTTTTGATCTATCAAGGACTTTATCGATGTTATTTGCATCCTCCACACCGAGATTTAATGCGCCCACCCTCATCACATCGCCTATGTCTTTCCCGATATTGCTAATATCTATGGCAGAAACAAGTTTCATGTCTTTTGACTTCAGGACGTTTTCAATTATAAGCCCGCCCATCCTCCCGCAAGCTCCAGTAACTGCTATTTTTATCATAATAGACTCACTCTATCAAATGAAGGTCGTTTAACGCTATTTTGAGTTTCTTCTCGTTGTCCGCGCTTATGGATGCTAGAGGAAGCCGCAGGTTCCCTGCAGGAAGCCCTATCAGTTCAACTGCCTTTTTTACAGGGATCGGATTTGTTTCAAGGAACATTGCTCTTATAAGGGGGGCAAGGGCCATATGAAGCTCTCTTGCTTTTTCCTGTTCTTTATTTTGAAAAGCCTCAACCATTGCGACTACCAGTTTCGGAGCGACATTCGCAACAACAGAGATGACGCCTGTTCCACCTATTGCCAGTATCGGAAGCGTTAGACCGTCATCTCCTGAGAGCACTGTAAAATCCTCACCTTTTGTGAGTTCGATGATCCTGGTGATCTGGTCAAGACTGCCACTTGCTTCTTTTATCCCCACTATATTACTTATTTCTGCAAGCTTTGCCGTGAGTTCTGGTTTCAGGTTTATCCCTGTTCGTGAAGGGACGTTATAAATGATAATTGGTATATCCACACCCTCAGCGATGGTCATGAAGTGTTTGATCATCCCGCTATCATTGGGCTTGTTGTAATATGGTGTTATAAGAAGTGCAGCGTCTGCGCCTGCGTCCTGTGCGAACTTTGTCAGCTCAAGCGCTTCTGTTGTATTGTTGGAGCCTGTGCCTGCAACAACAGGGACAGAAGAGAATTCTACAGCATATTCAATGACCTTTTCATGTTCCTTTATAGAAAGAGTTGCAGCCTCGCCTGTTGTTCCACAGGGAACAACGCCAGATACTCCTCCAGCGACCAGGAATTCGATATTCTGCCGTATGCCTTCCTTATCTATCCTGTTATCTTTTGTGAACGGAGTAATAAGAGCAGGCAGAACACCTTCTATCATGATCCCTTCTACTTCTTTCTGATAGCTTTTACTCTCAACGAGCGTACGATATATCCCGCAACGCGGTTCCTTATACCTTTGCTCTCGACATTAGTGAATCTGGTAACGTACTCCTTGTTCTGTCCGAAATCGGTTGTAAAAACATCATCATGTTCTTCAAGTAACTGTTTTGCCAATGATTTTATGTAATTGGGTCTAATGTTTCCCATATGAGTTCTCCATTTTTCACCGCATACAACTCCATCATTCATATAGGTTTTGGGCAGAAAGTGGACTAGGGTCAAGTTCTCAATAAATATTTTTATGATTCGATGACCCGGGGTATGCTCCCAATAAGCTTTTTCGCCCATTTAAGTTTCTTCTTTTTGGAATCCGTTACTTTTTCATCACTGAAATCAAATCCAGAAAGGGTGATACTTCTCGCACCGAAAGAGTGTGCAAGGAAAACGCACCTGTCCCCATCGCTTAATCCGCCAAAATTATAGACGTTTGCCAGTGGTGCTGCCTGTGTTGTTCCAATAACACCTTTCATGTCCCTTACTGCCTCAAGCCTTTTCATATTATCTCCATGGGCATGTACCACCATGATCGCGCCTTTTCTGTTAGCTTCTATCTCATCCGGGATATAACCGTCAAGGTCTGTGACTATAATGTCAGGGACAATGCCTTTTTCAAGAAGTGTGCTTGTTGCTCCGTCTGCAGCTATTATTATGTATCTTTCTGTATTGATCTTATCAAGATCATTCGAAAGCATGAGCGCATTTCCGCATACAAGAACCTCTTTTCCTTCGAGTTTTTTCTTAAGGATGGATAGATCACTGGTTTTCCCGGAAAGCAGACTGGATAATTGCATTGCAGCCTCCTCATCTTTTTCCCTGCTCCAGCCAAAGTCCTGGAGAATTTCTTTATATAAGGGTTCCCAATCTTCGAATTCCAAATCTATCTTCCTTCCGAGAACCATGACCGTTCCCGTTTCATATTTTCCTTTTGCTCCTCAGGATTCGTGGGAATGATGATCTTCTTTAGATCGCTTTTTAAAATATATGCAGGATGGAATTCATCAAATAAAGGTTCAAACCAGATTCCATCTTCATCTGCATCTTTTATGTAACCAAGATAACTTGAGCCAGTTACAGTCTGGACCTTGACTAGATTATATCCTGGTCTTTTTTTATAATCAGCCTGAAGCATTGGATTATTTACTATTTCCTCGATTATCCTTGACATTTTAACCGCCTGACCAGCATATCAATATATAATATTCAAGATAACACTTTCTATTCGTGCTTTATCATTCACATTTTAGAATTAATAAGTTTTATATCAAATGCAAACTAAATGTTGAAAAAATCATGCACCGCAAAGGACGCAAAGAGCGCAAAGTGTTCGGCATATATGGAATATAAATTATGTTCTTTACTATAAAGGTGGACTGAAATAAATGACCAATAAAATTGATTGGTACGATGAATTTGTGGATCTCGGGTACACTCCAGCAAAAAATGACCTTGTATGCCTGTATTATTTTGAACCTGCCAGGGGCATGAACGCAAAAGAAGCTGCTGGGAGGATAGCCTCTGAAAGCTCAGCAGGCACATGGACTACCCTTCACAAACTACCGGAACGTATAGCCAGGATAAAAGCGCAAGCTTTTCATATTGAAGGAAAATATGTAAAAGTTGCTTATCCGCTTGACCTCTGGGAACCTGGGAACGCCCCGCAATTGTTAAGCGGTATCGCTGGCAACATCTTCGGGATGAAAGCTCTTGCCAACCTGAAGTTGATCGATGCATCGCTCCCGAAGAAATATATAAGAAGCTTCAAGGGTCCACATCATGGTATTAAAGGTATAAGGGATATACTGAAAGTTAAGAAAAGACCAGTTACAGGCGCAGTACCCAAGCCCAAGATAGGTTTTAGCGCCGCAGAACATGCAAAAGTCGCATATGAAACCTGGATGGGAGGATTTGACCTGGTGAAAGATGATGAGAATCTGACATCGCCATCTTTTAATCGCTTTGAAGACAGGGTGAAGCGGATGGCTAAACAAAGGGACAGGGCTGAAAAAGAGACAGGAGATCAGAAAGATGCGCTGCTAAACATTACAGGTGAAACAAATGTGATGATACAAAGGGCGAAACTTCTCCACGGATCCGGTTTCCGTTTTGCCATGATAGATGTCGTTACCTGCGGCACATCTGCAGTTCAGACGCTACGGGATGAATGCAGCGACCTTGGGCTGGCTATACACGCACACCGCGCGATGCATGCTGCTTTTGACCGCAATCCCAGACATGGGATATCCATGTATTTCCTTGCAAAGCTGATGCGTTTGATAGGTGTTGATGAGATCCATGTAGGTACAGCAATAGGAAAATTAGTGGGGACAAGATCGGAAGTCATTGAAATTGCAGATATGCTTCGGTCTCCCAATGTAAAATCAAGTACCATGCTCGAACAGGAATGGGGTGGGATAAAGCCAGTACTTCCGGTCTCATCAGGCGGCTTACATCCTGGATTGGTGCCCACGGTAATGAACATCCTTGGTAATGACTGTACACTGCTTGTGAGCGGAGGCATCCACGGCCATCCAAAGGGAACGCGCGCCGGGGCACGTGCCACGATGCAGGCGATAGAGGCAACTATGGATGATATAGATCTAAAAGAATATGCCAGAGATCATAAAGAACTGCAGCAGGCGCTTGACAAATGGGAATATTTCAAGCCCAGGTGATCCGGTTAAAACAGTGATTTTCTCTTTGAGGCTTTAGTTACTTTTTGTTCTTGCATCGAAGCTTCACCTGATTGGCCCTCTGTCAACGTTGCAGGTATCTCAGCTTTTCCCTGAGTCAATAATTCTGTTGATGCAGGGGCAGATATTTCTTCAGGTTTCTTCTTCTCATCCAATTTAAATAATTTGTGTTCAGGGGGTGCTGCAAGTTTTTCTGCAATCTTCACATTTTCCTTAATAGGCTCAATATTGATTTCAGGAACTGCAAATATTTCTTCCGGCATCTCTTCATTCTGCTTATCTTCTTCCATTTCTGGTACAGTTATGGCTGGTACTGTTATCTCAGGTTCGTGAGGGACTCTGAACTCTTCTTCAGCTTTTTCTTCTTCTTTATCATGCGCAGGTATTTCAACATCAGAAGGAGATTCAAATTCTTCAAGCAATTCATCTTCAAGTTCCAGTTCATCAGTTTTAAGCATCCCGGCATCATTGACCAATGAATCCATTGATAGTGTGACAGGTGCCTGTATTGGTGAACTTCTCATTTCTATAGGAATTGTTTTAGGAGTTGGTGGCGTTGTAAAAAAATCCTTATTTAGATCGAACCTTTCTGGATTGAACTCTTCTGGTTTGATATCAGCGATACCACTAAGGTCGGTTTCATTTTCTTTATTTGGGAAAGGGCCTGGTTCAAATTCGTCCTCATGTTTCGCAATTGATTTTCTAAGCTTGAAAAGTAAGAAAATAGCAAGAATTATCAAAACGATATTTGCAATTATAAGTAAAATATTTGTTGAAGTTATATCCAAACTTTCTATTAAATTCATATCTAATCCTATAGATTTACCAGATCAATGATATATTATTATAATGAGTAGTATTATACTTAATGTATACTTAATGTTTTTGATTGTCATAAAAACCATATATTTATGAAGTAAAATGATGTAAAAGAAATCCCTAAGTAATGAATCATCGTTTGTATATTATGAATTCCAATTTCTTGACCCGGGTAAAATTAGCAAAATCTGCCTCTATTCCTATAGCAAGTGTACCGGGAGAACTGAAGAACAGAGCTCTTGCATCAATGGCGCAGGCTTTAGACTCAAACAGGGAAAAAATCATCAGCGCCAACAAAAAAGATCTTTTAGCTGCCGAAAAACTCGTAGATGCAGGAAAACTCTCAAAATCGCTCCTCAAGAGGCTGAAAGTTGATGATCTAAAAATAGATGAGATGATAGCAGGCATCAAGGATGTCATCAAATTTGAAGACCCGGTAGGAAAAACGCTTTCTGCAATTGAACTGGATAAGGAGCTTGAGCTATACCAGATAAGCTGCCCCATCGGGCTGATAGGCGTCATATTCGAATCCCGTCCAGATGTTGTCCCCCAGATCATGGCACTTTGTTTAAAGAGCGGAAATGCCACCATATTCAAAGGCGGAAGCGAAGCTGCTCACTCCAACAGGGCTATCTTTGACGTGCTCGTTAAAGCCATAGAGAGTACAGCTGGTATGCCTGGCGGCGCTTTTGCGCTCATGGAAACAAGGGAAGAGGTTATGGAGATGCTAAAACTCGATGAGTATATAAATCTCATAATTCCCAGGGGGTCAAATGAGTTCGTAAAATATATCCAGGATAATACCAGGATCCCTGTCCTTGGTCACTCTGCAGGTGTCTGCCATGTGTATGTGGACAGTTTTGCAGACATGGAAAAAGCCATAGTTGTCTGCTATGATTCAAAGGTACAATATCCGGCTGTATGCAATGCCATGGAAACCCTGCTCATGCACAGGGATATCGCAGGAACGTTCCTGCCAGAGATCGCAAAGAGATACGATGCTGCAGGAGTTGAAATGAGATGCGACGACCCAACATTTCATCTTTTGAAAGACAAAGGGTTCCTTAAAGCCATACTTCATGCCACGGAAGAGGACTGGAACACAGAATATAACGACCTGATCTTATCTATAAAGATGGTGGACTCGCTGGATGAAGCTATCGAACATATTAACAAATACGGCTCACATCATACAGATGCTATTGTGACAGAGAATAAAACGAGCGCCTTAAAATTTACAAGTCTTGTTGATTCTTCAAGCGTGATGTGGAATGCTTCGACAAGGTTTGCAGATGGGTTCCGTTACGGAAAAGGTGCAGAGGTGGGCATCAGCACCAACAAGATACATGCCAGAGGTCCAGTGGGAATGGAGGGGCTTTTGATATATAAATACGTGCTCATCGGAAATGGGAATAAAGTGGCTGATTATGTGGGAAAGAATGCCAGGAAATTCTCCCACAAAAAGTTGGATCTAAGCTTTGCCGACAAAATGGATGGCATCAAATGAACGCCATTGATAGAAAAGAACTTTTCAAGGACATTAAGACCATTGTAGTGAAGATCGGGACTTCATCCCTAACAAACGAAGATGGAAGCTTTAACAGGCGGCTTACGGAAGATACCGCCCGCCAGGTTACAGAAATCAGGAAGCTTGGGAAGACCGCAATCATTGTAAGTTCAGGTGCTATAGGAATTGGAGTAGAAGAGTTGAAAATGTCCTCTCGTCCAAGAGAAATACCACTTCGCCAGGCTGCTGCTGCGGTGGGCCAGAACATCCTTATGCAGGAATGGATGTCAGTATTTGGAAAATACGATATCAAGGTTGCACAAATATTGCTTACTTACGAGGCTTTTTCGAACAGGATGACATATTTAAATCTTCGAAATAGCATCTCTGCGCTCCTTGAGGCAGGCGTTGTGCCTATAATCAATGAGAACGACCCGATATGCGTGCATGAGATAGAGGCGACCTTTGGCGATAATGACAAACTTTCAGCAATGGTGGCAAGCAAAGTCGAGGCTGAACTCCTCATACTCTTATCTGACATTGATGGGCTGTACAATAAAAATCCCAAGAAAAATGAAGATGCGAAGCTTATCAGCACAATTGAAAAGATCACGCCTGAGATCGAGAGCTATGGAGGAAGCCCCACGAGCATGAAGGGTGTTGGCGGGATGAGGACAAAGATAGAGGCTGCAAAGATAACTTCCATAGCAGGATGCCACATGGTAATAGCCAACAGCGCGGTCGAGGATGTGGTCCTTAAAGTCATAAATGGCGATAACATCGGGACACTGTTCCTTGCACAGAACGGGAAGTTCAGGAACAGGACTCGATGGATAATCCTGTCAAAAACATCAGGAAAGATAATAGTTGATAAAGGTGCAGAAAAAGCTGTTAAGAAAGGCATGGGGCTTTTGCCTTCAGGGATACGTGAGGTATCGGGACTGTTCGACAGGGGGGATATAGTGGATATCGAAAGTGATGGAAATGTATTTTCAAAAGGTATCACAGATTATTCATCTGCAGAACTGAATATGATAAAAGGGAAGCATTCTGATATGATCGAAAAGATCCTTGGATACAAGAATTATGACGAAGTTGTAAGAAAAACTAATATCGGACTCCTGTAGCCGGAAAAATCAATTATGCTTGAATCGCTTGAAGGGATTTTATTAACTTGTGGTTATCCGGGTCTTTTTATAGCGAGTTTTTTAGCCTCCACCATACTTCCATTTGGGAGCGAAGGCATTGTAGTTCTTCTTGTTTCCCAGGGATTTAATGCCATGGCTGTTGTAATGGTCGCCTCGATTGGCAATTTTTTTGGCGCCTGCACCAGTTATTATTTAGGTTCTATGGGGAGGGGATATATCGAAAAATATCTCAGGATCGATCAGCGTGAACTTAAGAAAGCTGAAAAATACTTCTCAAAATATGGCTCTTATGTACTGTTGTTCACATGGGTGCCCCTGATTGGCGATGCCATCACGGTCACAGGCGGCCTTCTGAGGCTTAAGTTCACAACCTTCGCGGTTCTTGTATTTGTTGGGAAGTTCCTGCGGTATCTTGCTGTGGCATATCTTGCAGGTGTTATTTTGTTATAGGACTTTTTTAAAAAAATGAACCAATCTTGCTACAAAGCAGCAGAACAATAAATGATATGAATGAGTATATTCCTCTATATACCAAAACAAATGGAAATTATGGAATTATCTGATCCTTATAACATCACCTACAAAGGAATATACGCAGTAGCTGACAGAAAAAATGAAATTGTCGAAATAATGGAACAATCGAGCTGCTACGGCGGCTCAGCCTGGGCGCTGTACCATTATTCCAAAAGCCCGCTTGTGATCAAGGCACGCGCTGTTGGGGACATGATGCGCTACCTTGTCAGAATTGGAGGCATACCCCTGGATCTTAAGTCATCGGTCGCTGCTGCAGGTATCGAATCTGTTATTGTTAACGATGACGAGATAGAGATAACGTACAGCGGTCTTGGAGGGGGCGGGGTGGGCGCAACAACGTGCCGGGCTTTTGCTCAAGGCGTTCTGCGCTGCAGGTTATCTGAATCCGGCGGAGGAAAGAAAGCGAGCGGTTCGATAGTTGTCCCAAAAAGAGAACGCGTTCTTGTAGGAATTGATAATACCGATTCAAAAGAAGTAGGGGCGACATGGACTCTTGCACATAACATAGCGGCTGCTGTTGATGCACCTGATCGTAAATACATCTCACATACACTTGTCCAGCTCTATCCCGTCCCTGATAAGACACAGAACTGCGTGGCGACTGTGCTTGAATTCGCATGTATGAATGGAGCAAAAAAAGACCTCCTTTATGCAATAAAGGAGGGACTTGAAAAATACAGCGTTTCGGATGAAACCGGAATGGTAGCAATGTCTGATTTTGATGCCAAGGGGCTTATGGAATACAGCAGGCTTTGCAGAAATCGAATGATCACAAAAGAACTGACTCTAGAGACGTGCAGAAAGCAGGGGGTTGAAATTTGCATAGATGGCAAAGGTATCATCGGAGCGGTTGCAGCACTGCCATGGTTCTCGCGAAACGACGAGTCTGTGATGTTATGAAGAACATTACGGGTATGGAAGCCGCAGTTTATGCCCTTCAGGATTGTGATGTTAAAATTATGACGGGTGTACCCGGCTTTCCTGTAACCGACCTGATGGAGAATATCACAGGAAAGATAAAAAATGAATGGTCTGTCAACGAGAAAGTCGCACTTGAAATAGCTCTTGGCTCATCAATAAGTGGACAGCGCAGTGCTGTTATCACAAAACATGTGGGTATGAACATACTTGCAGATCCGCTTGTCAGTTCAACGACACATACGATCGGCGCTGGTGTGGTGATCTTTGCCGGGGACGATCCTGGTATCCAGAAATCCCAGAACGAACAGGATTCACGGTTCTATGGGCTTGTTGCAGAGGTTCCTGTGTTCGATCCTTCAACACCTCAGGGGCTTTACCAGAGCGTCCTTGATGGATATGAGTTATCTGAAGAAATAAGAGCTCCGGTCATTATTAGACTTACTGACAGGCTGCTAAAAAGTAGGAGCGGTATAAAGAAGAAGGGAAAAACCTCATATTCTGCATCATTTGATAAGAAAATATGGGATCTTACAATGCTTGGGAAGCATCAGCGGTTTCACAGGGATTCATATCCCATGATGTATGAGTATGCAGAAAGGTCAGAGCTTAACGATAATAAAAAGAGAGGAAAAAATGGCATCATTTCATCTGGTTATCCAGGCGAACTTGTCGAATCCATTATCACTGATATTGTATCTCACCTGTCTCTTGGCGTGGTCAATCCTTTACCCTTTGAACTAGTTGATCGCTTCATTAAAGAGCATGAGCGCGTTCTTGTTGTTGAAGAGACGGAACCTGTTATCGAAAGTCAGCTCCATGATCGAGTGCTTGGAAAACTTACAGGGCATATGCCTTACGGTATTATTGAGTCAAAGGATATCAGGGAAGCGATTGAGAATTTCAACCTGGATGAAGTTGAACGCGTTGTAACTGTGCAGACAATAGCAGAAAGGGGAGTGCACCCGGTGTGCGAGGATTGTCCATATCTTCCTTTATATAATGCAGTAAAAGAGCAACATGTCCAGGTCGCAGGCGATCTTGGATGTTCCATACTTACATCTGCGCCTCCTCTATCCCTTCTTGACGCGGCGTTCTCGCTTGGTTCATCTATTGGTATAGCATGCGGATTCAACAGGAAGGGCATCGCGATAGTGGGGGATTATGGACTTATGCATTCCGGGCTCGCTGGACTGATCGACGCAGTTCACAATAAGCATGCTGTGGTCGTAATAGTGCTTCAGAACGAGGTTGCTGCAATGACCGGGGGTCAGAGAGTTCCTGACCTTACAGGACTTGTCAGGTCTTTAATCAGGGATACAGAGGTCATAGACATGCATGATGATATTGATTTAAAAAAAATACTGCAAGAGAAACTTGCAAAGACGGGGATTTCTGTTATTCTGGCAAGGGCGAGATGTCCAAAGTATGATATGAAATGAATCATCTTTGATCAAATGTACAAACGTATTCTTGATGTATATTAATGTCCTGTCAAGGAAAGAAAATCCTCCTGAAAGGAAAAGAATATATACGCAAAATCAAACCGTTGATTATATGATATACGGAACTTCATCAGGTGGGGGCAAGTATCGTCTTGTTTGTGCCGGATGCGCTAATATTTATCATGATGATAGGCTTAAATGCCCAGATGATAGTGGTCTTCTCAGAACGGATTACGCCAATAAACACATCGTGTTAAAGGACGTCCCTGGAATGGGAAAGTTTCACGACTGGCTGCCTATAAATGAGATGATGACCACAGATTCTGGCCCTGTTACCTACAGGAGCACGGAACTTTCCGCAGAATTGGGGCTCAATAACCTGTTCATCTCTTTTAATGGATACTGGCCTGAAAAAAGTGCGTACATAAAAACATGCAGTTTCAAAGAACTCGAAGCATTTCCGACTGTCCAGAAGATAAAGGGCGGGCACCGTTCACTGGTACTTGCTTCTGCCGGGAACACGGCTCGTGCGTTCTCCCACGTGTCAGCCATGACAGGAGTGGATATTTATATAGTAGTGCCTTCAACCGGAATGCCAAGGATGTGGCTGCCTGAAGAGCCTTCAGAATCCATACATATTATACAACTGGGTAAGAACTGCGATTATACTGATTCCATACATCTCGCAGAGCGAATAGCAGCTCTCCCAGGCATGGTGGCTGAAGGCGGAGCCAGGAACGTGGCACGAAGGGATGGAATGGGGACAGTGATGCTTGATGCAGCTGTAACAATGAAGCGCATGCCTGATCATTATTTCCAGGCTATTGGAAGCGGCACGGGTGGCATTGCAGCGTGGGAAGCATCGCTTCGCCTTCGCGATGACGGTAACTTTGGAAAAGAGATGCCTCAGCTTCATCTTTCCCAGAATCTGCCGTTTGCGCCCATGTTCAATGCCTGGAATGCCGGCAGGCGCGAAATAATAAAGGACATCGATATGCCTGACCCAAAAAAACTGATCCATGAGATGTATGCCGATATCCTGTCCAATCGTGAGCCGCCCTATTCAGTGCCTGGCGGTGTATATGATGCGTTGATCTCGACACGCGGAACAATGTACGGGATCTCAAACAGCAAGACAAAAAAGGCACAGCAGTTGTTCGAGCGATATGAAGGGATAGATATCTTCCCGCCCGCAGCAGTGGCTGTTGCATCGCTCATTGAAGCTGTGGATGATCATAAATTAGATGCTGAAGACCATATTTTATTGAACATAACAGGTGGAGGGGTTAAGAGACTTGAACAGGATTATTCGATATACAAAATTGAGCCAGAATCATTCGCTGAAAATGCAAATGTGCAGCTTGAAGAGATAATTAAAAGAAAGGTATTGGCTTGATGGAGATCCCTGAACTCAAAGTAATTGAGATCCTGAAGAAAAACAGGATAGATATTGCAGCCACCCTTCCGTGTGACAGGATAAAAGGGCTGCTGCCCTTGATAGAGAAGAATTTTCAGACCATTCCGTTGACCCGCGAAGAGAACGGTGTGGGGATCTGCGCAGGCCTATATCTTGGCGGCAAACGACCTGTCATGGTCATCCAGAGCACAGGAATCGGCAACATGATAAATGCGCTTGGATCACTGAACCTCACGTATGGTATCCCACTGCCCGTGCTTGCAAGCTGGCGCGGCGTTTATAAAGAAGTGATCGAAGCTCAGTGGCAGTTCGGAAAAAGATTGCCCTCTATACTGAATGCGGCTGGCATAGAGTTCGCCACAGTTGAAACGAAAGATGAGATGGATAAAATAGATAATGCAATAAAGGATTCTTTTGAAAATGCCCGCCCGCATGTTGTATTGTTGTCACCAGCGATATGGGAAGGCTCATACTGCGAGAATCCTGTCCCCTGTGAGATTACACCGAGGCTCTCTCATCTTGAGTTCACATCCGAGATAAAAAAACCTGAACTGACACGCTTCGATGTTATCAAAGTACTGGTATCTGTTGCGGATGACGACGTAATAGTATCTAACCTGGGCATACCTTCAAAAGAGCTTTACGAGATAAATGATAGGGAGCTAAATTTCTATATGACGGGTTCGATGGGGCTCGTCTCGTCTATAGGTCTTGGGCTGGCACTTTCGCAGAAAAGGCATGTATATGTCATAGATGGCGATGGAAGCCTTCTTATGAACCCGAACGCTCTGACAGGCATCGCAGCTTACAACCCGGCGAACCTGACCATTGTTGCTATTGATAATGCAGCATGCGGTTCAACAGGGAACCAGAAAACCTGCACCAACGATCAGATAGACCTTGAACTTCTGGCAAGGGCAAGCGGGATCAACGACACACAAAAAGCGCATACTCAAGATGAGTTGGGGGATGCTTTGAGGCGCAAAGTCGCATTCGTTCACACTATCGTTAAACCTTTCAATGCTTCATGCAAAGAGATACCGCTTTCGGCAAGGGAGATAAAAGAGAGGTTTATGAAGTTCGTGTAAGCCCGGAACTTTATGAAACGACCACTTTGCGACCCCTTTCCTGAATAAGGGTCATAAGGTCATCTTTATCGCTGTATTTTTTCAGTTCCTTATCTTCCACCACAACAGTTCTTTCGATATTCTTTATTTTACTACCGCCTTTTATTATCAAAAGGGACTGTGTGAGAGCGACCTCGGAAATACTGCTCATAAGATGCGCTTTCTTGACCATTGTTGTCGTGAATTCGCCAACGCCAGTTAGTATCTTTGCATTTTCATCCCTGTGATTTGTCGAAATGGATACCGCATCAAAAGGCGCCTGTGAAGTCTGGAGGACGTCAAATCCCATGTCTTTCAGGACTGATAGAATGTTCAATGAAATTTTTTCAACGTGTTCATGTTTCGGGGTATGAGGATCCCGTTTTTCAAACAAATTAACAGCTATTGCAAATCCTTTGTTAAGGTGCTCTTCAAGCTTGAGGGCAACATCAACGCTTGCGGCCATTTCTCCTTCTTCGTACTTGCTTATGGTCCTTCTTGATACCCCAAGTGAAGATGCTAGGGAGCCAAGGGAGATATTTTTCCTGATGCGTTCTTCTTTCAGGATGCTCCCGTCGATACTCACATATAACCCTCCATGTTCGGCATAGACCAGGGGCGGTATGTTCTCTGTAAAATAATCATTCAATGTGTTTATATCCACAGCAGGAACTCCGTACCTGAGATAGACCACACCAGCTTCAAGTGAGTGGTCCCGGGTCTTTTCTCCTATAACAATAGGGTTACCGTTCAGGTGTTTTGAGAGGAAACACATCTCATTGGCTGTTTCTTCATTAAGACCATCGATGTTGAAAAGTACTTTGATCAACAACAGTAAGTCATCCCGACGCACCGCAATGTCAAAACTTCTCGGGCGGATGTCGCAGCGGTCAGAAATAATAAACCCCGCTTTGCTTAATATTGAGACAACCTGATTGATAAGCAGTTCCTTATTCATTTAATTTGATAGTTCTTATACCGATATAAATACTTATGCTTCGTTAAAGTTTTTGGAAAATTATTCCACTAACTCCTTTTCTTCGGCGAAATGAGGTTTTATACCGTATAATATTAATCTGATTTTAAATAAAGCTATTTCCCCCTCTCCCTCGCTCCCTTTAGCAACAACTGCAGCTCAGTCCTCGCTACCATATCCCGCACAGCCTCGACAGCATCAATATTCGCAGAAATACTTGTTATCCCAAGCTCCACCAACCGCTTCGCAACTTTCGGATTGCTCCCTGCCTGCCCGCAGATGCTGGTCTTTACACCAGCCTTATTGCATTCGATGATGACATGTTCGATCAGCTTCAAAATCGCAGGATGCAATTCATTGTATAGATGCGCTACATGCTCATTGTTCCTGTCAACAGCAAGCGTGTACTGTGTGAGGTCATTGGTGCCAAAGCTTACAAAATCAAGTCCCTCTGCTATGAACTGATCAATGATGAGCGCCGCGGCAGGTATCTCAACCATTATTCCAATGTCGATCTTACTAATATCCAGCCCCTTTGCCCGCATGAACTCCTTTGCCCGCCTCAGCTCTGAGGGATGTTGTACGAGCGGGATCATTATACCCATGTTGCTGAAACCACGCTTTATCAGCTCCTTAAAAGCCCTTACCTCAAGCTCGAAGTGCTCGGTATCGATCAGGTCGCGCCTGATGCCCCTGAATCCCAGCATAGGATTGGGCTCTATGGGCTCTCCCTCGCCACCTTCCATCGCCCTGAACTCATCAGTTGGTGCATCAAGAGTCCTTACCCATACTGGTTTTGGATAGAAAGCATCCACAACTATCTGAATGCGCGAAACAAGTTCATTCACATACTCATCCGCTTTTCCTTCTTTTATGTATTGTTTGGGGTGCTTCGAGAGACCCAGTATCATGTGCTCGATCCTTAGAAGTCCCACGCCGTCAGCCTGCGTTTCCAGTGCGCGCGCTGTAGCTTCCGGAATAGAGACATTTACTTTTATCTCGGTAGCTGTGATGGGTTTTGATCTTGCTAGCATTACAGATGCCTGAGGTTGAGCCATTTGCTTCGCAGCGACTTCTTTCTTACCTTCGAACACAAGACCTTTCTCACCATCCACAGTGATTTTCATGCCGTCAGTTAGCAACTGGGTAGCTTTTCGCGTTCCTACCACTGCAGGACAGCCCAGTTCACGGGACACTATTGCAGCATGGCAGGTCATTCCACCTTCATCAGTAACAATGGCTGCGGCCCGCTTCATGGCAGGTACCATATCAGGTGTGGTCATCACTGCCACCAGGATATCGCCGGGCTTCACCTTGCCAAGTTCTGTGGAATCAGCAACAAGCTTTGCCTCGCCGTAAGCCATCCCAGGAGATGCTCCCAGTCCTTCTAAGATCGCTGTTGTGGCGACTTTATCTTTTGACTCTTTTTTCTTATTTATGGTAGTTATCGGTCTAGATTGGAGCATGAAGATCTCGTGGTCTTTGATCGCCCATTCCACGTCCTGGGGAATGCCATACAGGTCTTCCACTATTTCCCCAAGTTCAACAAGCTTCAGGATCTCATCATCCTCAAGCACCTTCGCGTTTTTCTTATCCTCGGGTGGGGGGAGCTCCACCGTTTTACCTGTCTTTGGATCCCTGATATGCATAATATTCTTCATGGATATTTTGCGCTCCATGATCTTTTTATTCCTTTTATCGACCATGTAATAGTCCGGGGAAACAGAACCTGATACAACGCTTTCCCCAAGTCCCCATGCACCTTCTATTATGGTGACCTGCTCTCCCGTAGAAGGATGGGAAGAGAACAACACGCCTGCTTTTTCGGCGTCAACCATTATCTGCACAACTGCACAGAGGTTCACCTTGCTGTGGTCAAATCCCTGCTTGACGCGGTAGTATATGGCGCGCGCCCCATAAAGCGATGCCCAGCATTTCTTGACAGCTTCAACCACGTTAGTCTCGCCCTTGATGTTGAGAAATGTGTCCTGCTGACCAGCAAAACTGGCGTCAGGAAGATCCTCTGCCGTAGCGCTTGATCTGACCGCCACATAAACCTCGTTCCCCTCTCTCTTGCACAACTCTTTGTATTTTGACCTGATACTCTTTTCAATATCAACGGGTACTTTGGCATCAGAGACGATCTTTTTTGCCGTTTTCTCTGCTCCCCTGAGTATTTCAGCGTCATCCACGTTCACATCCAATGAGCCAAACAGTTTTTCAGCGATGCCATTCTCGTCTATGAAACGCCGGAACGCCTGGGCTGTGACCGCAAAACCCGGCGGTACCGGGAGTTCGGCATGCATCATTTCCCCAAGGCTTGCACCTTTTCCACCAACTATTGCTATATCTTCTTTCCCGACCTCTTCAAGCCATAAAACCATATCGTTTGCCATATTATTTCACCTTTAATGATTTCCTTATCTTAATGAGTTTTTTATCGAAACTTTCAACAGCGAGCTTTAGCAAAAAAGGAAGTTTTTCGATAGAAAAATCTGACTCTCTTGCTATATTTTCAAGTAAATGAACGTTTATTTCTTTATTCTGCGCCCTTTCGACCCTGATTGCCTCGACGATAGCCACGGTCGTTATGAATCCCCTCACAAAATCAAATGTGGGTGTCACACTCCCATTCTCGATACGTGAAATGGATTCACGTCTTAAATTCATTATAATACCGAGATCTTCCTGAGACATGCCGTATCTCATACGGTACTTCCTTATTATATCTCCGGGCTCATGGCTGAGCACGATCTCACCTGCAATGTCTCTCTCGAACGATGCAAGCCATTCTGGTGTATACAGGAGCCTATTAAGGTTCGTATTCAAGTCCGCCTCCAAAAAGATGTTATATAATACGTCACATCTATTGTAATACTATATTCAAAAACCAGTTATTTAAATGTTATTCCTGAATTCAACCTTTTTCAACCTGATATTTTCTTCAAGTATCCCCTTGTAAATCCTGTTCTTTTTGATCTCATCAAGATATTCATTAAGTTGATACTCAAGTTCCTGTATGATATCTTTGAGCTTGCCTATCTCAAGGTCTCTTTTCTCAAGCTCATCTTCCAGGTTCGTTATTGTGACTTCACGGCGCTGCACTGCGAATTCAAGTTCATTCTTTTCCAGCCTGTGCGATTCAATATAACTTTCTCTGACCGTTTCTCTTTCAGGTTGCAACGGCTTCGCTTTGGTCTGAGAAATTTTAATCTGAGTAATGGCAGAAAGAAGGGGGATCTCAACTGGTTTTCCCTGAAGCTTTTCTATATAGAGCATCGAGATACGGTGTTCTTCAGCAGAGAGTGTCCATGAAGGTCCAACATATCGTTGTTTTTGAGTTTCGGCAAGTTCTACCAACTTATCCGAAACATCCATGCTTATCCAGCCAAGGTTCTCATAGTGATCAAGAAGCCTGGAGAGGTTGTTATGCCCAACTCTCTCCAGCATGAACATTAGCCATTGGCCCAGTGTTTTTTCTTCGTTATACTCTATTTCCTGCTCCATCTATATTGTTTGCCAGAACTCTTGCGGCATATCCATAGCAAGTTTTAATGCCCCGTCTGCGCCGCCATATATCGGATCTTTGAAAATGGAAACTTTGCCCCCTCCGATAAGTTCCATGTGTTTTTCAATTACTGCGGGCAGGTTCCTTATCTGACTGCCGCCACCTGCAAGATATATATTAGAGCGCAGGATATCCTGGAAATCAGGTTCATACGTTGATATCAGTTTTGATATCCCTGAGATAATATCAGGAATAATTGATTCGCATGCAAGTTTTAATTCCTTTGAGACTGAGAGCTTCAGGATAGAGGAATTTACAGGTAATTCAACGATGATCTCCTTCTCAATATCTCCTACAAAAGAATACTGTTCCTTCCATTTTCTGGCCATCTCATTTGTGACCCTGGCATCAGTATAGCTTTCCTTAATGAGCCTTACGAACTCACGGTCGATGTAATTCCCTGCTTTGACATTACTTATCTGGTCGTCAGGTCCTGGCAGAGTGCCGTGAACCCTGCAAATATCAGTTGTGCCTGCCCCGATATCCACTATCATAGTATGCTCAAGTTTTCCAAGCTTGTACGCCACGCAGAATGGTTCACTTGCAACCATCACACCATCAAAATACTCACGTGCCATATCCATTATGATTTTCTTACTGAGCACGCTTGCCTGTGAGGGTACTCCAATAATGGCATATTTTTGTTTCCCCTTGTCCCCGTCCACAGATTGCAGTACATGTTGAAGTAATCCTTTCGCAGCTTCTATATCCCCTGGCTGGTTTTTCAGGACTCCATCCTCAATAGGCTTGAACAGGTTAAGAGCCACTCTGTGGGTGAGTGCATCTTCACCAAACAGGTGCTCCTTTTTCAGGAACTTCGATGCAACTGCATCTTTGGGTGTCCCCACAACGCTCAAAATACAGTTTTTCTTTCCATCGCTCGTAGATATTGCAGTATGGTTAGTACCCATATCCACACCAATGAACAAAGTTTTCGACCCATGAATTGGTTTTTTAATTGTATTTTTTGATGCCATTTAAATACCTCATTATTATTATTATATAATATTTAACGCCTTGCTAAAATATATACTTTATGTGTTATGATATTGAAATTTTAAACACAGACTTTTTCATACGAAGCAGACCTTTTCACTCGTTAGTTATTTATACTGGGCATATTATGGTAAAGCAGTGGACTGATATCTAAAATGATAATAGTCAGTGAAGACGAAGATGAAAGCGACTCTAGTCCGTTTCTTTTTTTAAGGCAACCAGTGTACGATACAGTACTTAATATCAACCATGATTACCGCTACCTGCGGATGGGATATTATGTATCTGCGCACGCTGAAACCTATGGAGTAGAAGTCTCACCAAGTTGTACAGAAATAATGGATGCATACCGGAACCCGCTTTTGATAGAAAAGGCAAAAAGGAACGGTTTGCCAACAAACGGTTACAAATTGATAACAAAGTCAAGGGATGAACTCTGTACCCCGGCTATG
>JAUSDC010000012.1 GCA_030650845.1 Candidatus Methanoperedens sp. | reverse complement strand
CATAGGGTCTTTCGGATACCAGTATGGAATCTTGCTATCCTCAATCTTCATGATAAGGGCAAAATCAGCATCGTTTGGCTTTTTCTCATACCGCTTCTCTCTATTTCCCTCCTTCGCAGTATAATTTATCAGAACTGGCACCTGCTTCGTCCGCCTGCTAGTCTGACCGACAGCATCATCTAGCAACGTCTCCCATGCCCGGTCAAGACCGCGTTTAGTAACAGATGCGCCGCAGTGTGGACATTTGAACTCCTCCCTGACCTCGCCTTTTTCTTTATCCACAGCCGCATCCCAGAAGATAATCTCGCCGGCACAGCCAGGGCATACAAAAACATCACTCCACACAGTGTAATTGATCCTTCCTTTGACAGGCTTCTTCTCGCCGCTCATGTCAGTCTTGTACTGTGTTTTTCCATCAACCACATGCTGCGTCTCATACATCCAGCCGCATTCCTTTTCAACCTCATCTAGGATGCGCTTTGCTTCGCGCTCGAACTCTTTAACATCCACGGGCGTGTTATAATTGTAAGCGATAAAAGTGGCTGCAGGCGAGAGGTCGCATAGGATGGCTTTTCTCGTGCCCCATTTCACATAAGGCATCTCCGTATCGATTTTTTGATTGAACTCACTATCAGGCGCCCCGCACATCTGCGCCGCCACCCCTGTCATGCCTGTGCCACAGAATCCATCGAAGATCACATCTCCCGGCTCTGTGTAATGCAGGATGTAGCGCATAATCGCTTTGTGTGGGACTTTTGTGTGATAGGAATGTGCGTTATAGATCGGATCGTTCTTGCCTTCTGAGACATCGAAAGCGAAAGGTTCACAATGATAGCTGTCGGACTTTTCATCATACGTTTTTCCGTTCTGTTTCAGGAAGTCTTTGATGAAAGGATTCGGGCAGGCTGTGAAGTTAGGAGGGTCTGAAAGTGCAATAATATCTTCATCTTTGCCTATGGGAAAGCCCTCTATATTGCGGACTTTGTCCAAAATCTCCTTGGTGAGTTTCTCTGATTTCATGTATCATCATCTTTTTTATTATTGTCATAATTCTTCAGAAATATTGGTTCTCTCATTTTCGCTGAGATTTCCATATACGTGAATTTTACCTTATCAAAATTGACTTCTCTTTCTAAAGGTAAATTTCTAACATTATCCTTAATCAGTTTTTTTACGTCAGCAATGTTATTAAATAGTGGTTTGCGTCTGTTACTTTTGACAAAATACATCATGTGTCCAAATTCTATACCGTTCTCAATATCAGTTACTTTCCTATAATCCGGATAAAAATACTCTAAAAAATTTGATTTAGATGTCTTGGTTCTTCCTGTAACAAAATCTCTTTGAAATTTTAATTCTATAGCTGAATGTATTTTATATTCTGCATTATATTCTTTCCATTCATTGTTTGGGTTCCATACAACAATATCAATTTCTCCCCTACTCGAGTTTCCTTTCTTTTTGAAAATTCGATAATTATTTGATGTGTCGTATTGTGATTCAGTTGTATATTCTCTATGAACAAGGAGTGTCGTTTTATCCTCTGATAATCGATGCACGAATTTACCAGATTGTAGCATCAAAGAATATAGATAGCTTTGGATATCTTCTTCTTTCCAAAAATAATAAGTATGATGTTTTTTGAATATATCATACATTTCAATTTTACAATCTTCTATAGCTTTTTCTATATCTGACATTGAAAGCCCCTATTCCAAAACAATTCTCACTTTCTTCTTATCCTTACCATAGGTAAGCTCCTCCAAGAACGTCTCAAATCGTTTGGACAGCTCTTCAGATGTGCATGGAACTCCACCTTTGAGGAGCGCATGCTTTATTTCATCAATCGAAGTCTCAACCTTCACGAGCCCCTGGAGAACCTCCTGCACCGCCTGGATAAAATCATTATTAATCTCTTTTGGAAGCACTTTTTTATCCATAAAATCACCAAGAAGCTTTAAATGCTCAGTCGAAAGCAATTCAAGGTTCTTTTTCACGGTCGGGTCAGAGAGATTATCAAGAAGAGCTTTTGTCCAGTCCCCATGAAGCTTATTTAGTTCCTCCTCTAAATCGTCAAGAATATTCGGACCATAAATTTTAGTTTCCTGGTTAGGAATAAAGTTGCAGTGCGAGCATCTGGGCTCAAGATTCAGTTCCGCATCTGTTGCCTCGAAGCAAGATTTTAATCCTGCAAGCTTATTCTGGAATTCCGTCAGCTGGCTTCGATTCATAAAACTGATATTTGTAAGCATAGAAAGCTGCTTTAGACGGTTATCCTTCAACAACTTTGCTTTCTTTTTGTCATCAGTTATTCCTAATCTGGACTTTTTATGGAGATCGAGATAGAATGCAATATAATCTTTTTTTAATGCATTCAGTGATGTTTTGAGAGAATGGCTTATGCTCGCATCGTCCCATGCCTTCTCATCAGAAAGCATACTGATCGCATCTTTTCGCCCCTCATTCAATTTATTATACCACTCATGGTCGGTGGGTAGCATAGCGATTGCTGCCTGCATATAGCTTGAAATCTGAGCAGTATCCTGAATGATCTTCATCAGACCTTCAAGAGATTTTAGCAATTCAAGTCCTTTCTTCTTCGTTTCAATTTCTTTCTGGTTATACTTGAAGTTCTTCAACTTCCCCGGTGTGTTATAGACCTGTAGTCCTTCAAGAAAAGCTTTGAAACTATCAAGAGTCCGTCTGTACTCATCTTCTTTGGTCTTGAGCACACTTTCACCGCAGAACACAAAACCTTCCTTCAAATGCTGGGCTGTCGTCACTACATGATTTAAATGATCTGAAACTTTGGTTTGTAAGCTGGTAACCCAGGCATCTCTCATCAAATCATTTTTGATCTGCCCTTCAGTCAAACCAAGAAGCTTGGAAAGAGCAATTAGATCTTTAAGAGGCAGATCCTTCGGCGGCTCGATGTGTTTAAAATTGGTAAGATCCTCGATTTTAACCTTCAGAAGGTCCTCAATGTTCGAAGCATCGATTTTCTTCCCGGGCAGACTGAGAGCAATGTGCCCGCTGTGGATCAGGGATACAAGAACTACAGCCATCCATTCTGGTTCTATTTTGAATCTAATATCATACTCGACGCCTTCCCCTCCTTCAAAAAGTTCCTTCCTGTTGATGACCTGCCCTTGCCCTTTCGTTTTCAAAAGCTCAATTATATACTGTGCATATATCGAATTCGTGGGTGAAATGTTATCGCCATCTAAGAGCCCCAAATTATCACAAAATATGCGACCCATTTGTGTTTTGTTTCCGCTGATGTATCGAACTGCTTCTTGTGCGTTCTTCCCTCGGTTTTCGTTCGTAACCACATTAGTGAAGGCTGGATAATCAGGTCTTATATCCTTAAAATAAAGCCCAAGGCATACTGAAGCGATATTATTAACAATATCTCGGACGTTATCCCCAGATCGTCCACGAGACCATTCGACTGCTTTTTTCGTGACCCCTTTATATGTGACATTAAATGCAGTAGTAATATGTTCCTTTAGCCATGGCGCAAGTTGTTTGATATATTCGTTGGCTTTTTCCTCATATTTAGTTCTCGAATCTCCACCAAGAGACGCCAGTTCCCTTGCAGCAGAATACTTCCTTAAGGAATCCTCAAATATTTCATCTCTTTCATGAAGATGGAAAAATACCTCATCAGGCTTTTTTTCATCTTCGTACTTAGGTGCGTCATATGGTTGTATGAAATAAATATAAAAATCACGAGGGGGCTGGGCTGTTGAGCGCTCATTTGGCGCTCCAAAAAAAAGATATCCTTGTCTTGTGACTTTTCGTTCTTTCCATTCAACTTCATGCTCCCAAATATTATACCCTGTTACATAGGTAACATCTGAGTATTCCATAACCTTTTTGAGAGCATTGAAGTAATTGCGATCAAGGACATTATCATCGAGATTTTTAGCTCTTTCCTCTATCTTTCCCTCATAATCAACCACTTTATCAAGATCAATATAGAATTGACCATTTTCTTTGTTGTGATTTATAAACTGGTGTCCAACTGTAACCTGCATATCTTTGAGAATAGCTTCTATGGAGGTTTTTAAGAATTCAGCATCAGGTTCTGGCAAACCTGGGATATATGGACATAAACTATCTCTTAATTCTTCAGTTGTTGCTCCCAATTTTGCTTTAAAATCACCAGTTGTTAATCTATGAATGCTGAGTCCGTGTATTAGTTTGAGAGCAGTTTCCTTATACTGTGCTTTCGGAAAAGACTGCCGGATCCTGTCTTCAAGGACAGAACTCGTGTCTATTACTTTCTTTACATCGGGTATTGTTCTTATTGATGGATTCTCCTTCAACCGTTTCCAGTAAGTATCATATGTTATGAGTCCTGGATAATCTTCTGGAACATCCATATCAAGAATGCTTTCAATTTCTCTGCTGATGGTTTTCAAGATTTCGCGCTTTTCAGCAACGTAAATTTTCTCAAATGTCTCTAAGTATATGGGATGAATTGGAAATAGCTCTATGAATTCGTTAATTCTTTTTCCAATAATAGGATATAAAGGGGAGAATCTTTCAAGGTGCTCTCGGATCATAGCTTTCTGGTTTTTATTTTTCATAAGAAGCCTTTGAGAGACCACAAATGCCACATCTTCCCTAACAATATAAAACTGTTCATATCTATCTTTCACTTTCAGGAGTGTTTGGGCGATGAATTGAAACCTTGGATTATCAAAAAGGCTTTCCTGGATGCCTGCAATGGTTCTGAATCTGGTATTTTTGCAAACCTCTCCTATCTCTCGCAGGAAGTTTAAATCCAGAACCAATTCCTGATCTTTTCTTGATAGCAGATAGTCCAGTAACTCATCGATAACTAGCAGATACCCCTGGTCTGGAAATTTCTGGTTGAAAAGCCCCATCATCTCCATAAGACTATCTTTATTATTGGTCACTTTATCGGCTGCGGGAAAAGCATAATTTATTCCAATTTCAGATAGATTCTTTTCGAGGGTTTTAAGAACAATATCTCTTAAAGACATCCTGACGCCGCCAATTTCTGTGCGGATCACCTTGAATTTACCACTGATAGAACCCAGCTTTTCAGCAAGAGATTTATTACTCAAATATTGCAGCATGTCAGAATCTTCAGCAATCGCAGAAATAACAGACATAAGGTGAGATTTACCTGTTCCGTAATTACCTACGACAAGTACTCCTTTGTTATCTTTGACCTCATGGAATTGGATATTTGGAATGAGCAATTTTGTGATATTCTCTTCCATATTTTTTGAGATAACAAATGTCCTAACCAATTCTTTGGCTCTATCTTTCTTATTCGCTTCTTTTATCTGGATTACCGTTGTTATAGGTTCAAATTCCACCAAATCTGAATATTTCATTACGTACCCTCCTTTTCGCTTAAATTGTGAATTGTCAAATCAGTTACTTTCTCCTCAAAATATTCTGGATTATGTGGTTCAGCATAACTTAGTTTTTGGTTTTCATATTTACCTGGCCACGATATCACTACCGTTTTATTCCTTGAGATCTGACGGAACAATTGTAATGGGTTTCTTTTGAGTTCTGGATTGAAAACAATCTCAATATTATCAAAAAGCACGACATCTGACGTATTTTTGTTTACGATATCCGTCATAATGTCATCAAGTTCAAGCACACTTCGCTCAAGGTTGCTGAGGTTAAGCAGTCTTTCGCTTAGTGTTAGATTTAAATTTATATATGGGTAATTATATGATTTTGAAATAGCTTGGAGTAACTTTGTTTTTCCAGAGCCAAACTTTCCTACTAATAATAGAATTCTATTGTATTGATATTCACACTTTTCTATCTTTTCCTTTATCAATTGAAGGTTACTTGACAGTTGCCTTCTTCTCCTTATCACTTTCTTTTTTCAACAATAAGAAAATGTATTCACTGACGCCTTTTAAGTCTTGATCTATCGCCTTCTTTTTAGCCCATTTCCACAGTTCTTCGTCAATGATGGAAATATTAGTCCGACCCATAAACTACACCTGTTGTAAATGATGTATAAACAACAAGTGCTTTGTATTTAAACCTAGTTATTTTTCTTTTGAACCGAATTTTGTCTCAAATAATTCCACAACTAAAATATTTCTTAGAAAGTATTATTATTCCAGACGTATTCCTTTAACCAACATAAAACGGTGGTATATATTTGTTAAACTCCCTCCTCTCAACCCTAAAACCCCGCCAGCTTGAATCCATCAAACACACCCAGGGTCCTCAACTGATCCTCGCAGGCGCAGGCACCGGCAAAACCACAACCATCACAGCAAAAATAGCATACATGGTCGAAAAGGAAAACATCGACCCCTCTCAGATCCTCGCCCTTACCTTCTCCAAAGAGGCAGCAAGGCACATGCGTGAAAAGGTCGAGAATCTCCTTCAGGGAAAGGAAATCCACGTAAAAACGTTTCATTCATTCTGCGCCGAGCTTATCAAGGACCATGCTGACAGATGCAAAGTTCCCGGCGACTTCAAGATATTTGAGGAGATGGATTCTGCTATTTTCATATTCAGGGAACTAAAGACTGATGCATATACAGCCAGCCTGTACGCAAACACGATCGGAAAAGCCAAAGACCTGAATATCTCGATAGATAAATTCAAAGAATTTCTGGAAACACTTAAAAAACAAGTTCAGGATATCGAAAAAGATGAATGCATATGGAAGGAACTGTATCGCGAATCCAAATTCAAACTCAATACCTTCCATCTTCAGGAATTCAAAGACAAAGAAGATAAGAAGGCAAAGCAGGCAGAGAAAAAAAGATACTCTGAATTCATAGACCTATATGAAGAATACCAGAAATATTCGAACTTCATATCAGCCTGGGAGAAATACGAAGAGAAGAAATCAGCTATAGGCGCCCTAGATTATGGCGATCTCAACAAGATTGCCCTCTGGTATCTCGATGTGTACGGCACGCAGGAATTGAACGATACATTCCGCTACATCATTATTGACGAATTCCAGGATACCAATTATGTCCAGTTCGAGCTGATAAGGAAACTCACAGCAGCAAATAAGAACATAACAGTGGTGGCAGATCCCAACCAGACCATCTATGCATTCCGCGGAGCATATACCAATAATATCGAGGAGTTCAAGAAGCAATTCAATCCTGCGATCGTGTCACTGGATGTGAGTTTCAGATCAACCAACAAGATACTCCGGGTAGCACATACTCTTATCGAAAAGAGCTATGGAGATGATAAAAAGAAAGAATGCCTGCTCCTGAAAAATTATATGGATATTGAAGGGGAGAACGTCAGTATCATTGAAACAGAAGACGATAACGAAGAAGCAAGAGCCATTGTCGAGAAGATCGAGGAATATCTGGCACAGGTTATTCCTCCAAAAGAGATTGCCATACTATACAGGACGCATGCCCAGGGAAGAAAGGTAAGACATGCTCTTGAGAACAGGGGTCTCCCCTTCCGGGTCAAAGACGATACCGATTTCCTCAAGCAGCCTGAAATAAAGACTGCTCTGGCTTACCTGTATATCATCAACAATATCTCCCACCCCACAGCTCGCGGAACAGAGGCGTGGTGGAGGATATTCCATTACAATAATGTCCTGAATCAGGAAGATTCCATCAGGATAGGAGAATACATCAAGAAAAAATGGGTGACGTTTCAGGAAGCCATTTATCATCATATTGAAGAACTTAGACTTTCCAAGAGCGGTCTTGAGACCATAAGCAATGTAAAAAAGAGAATTGATTTACTATGCGGGAAGAAGAATCTTGACGTATCAGACCTGATCCTTGATGTCTATGACCTGTCAGGTCTCTCAAGGCAGTTTTCTCATAATGACACAAAGCACAGCAGGGAAGCACTTTTGAATCTCAGGCAGCTTCATGAATTAGCCAGTAATTTTGAGGAGTTCCACGGAAAAGACCTCAGTTTGTTTATTGATTATCTTGAGATCCTTGACGAGATGGACGGCAACCCGGCGCCAGCTAGAATAACGGATGAAGATGCCATTAATCTGATGACGATACATTCGGCAAAAGGATTGGAATTCAAGGTTGTTTTTGTCACAAATCTTGCAAAAGATAAATTCCCCCTATATCGAGGAGGCGCAGAGCCATTAATCCCGCCTGAATTGATGGAACAGTACAGGGATATCTTTGAGGATAAATCGGTCAAAGATACTGAAAAAGCAGTCAGGGAGCGCAAAAGAGAGATCAAAAAGGAAGAAGAGAGACGGCTTGCGTATGTGGCGCTCACAAGAGCAAAAGATCATCTTTTCCTGACACTGGCAATAAAATATGCTGACGATGAAAGAGAGCCATCTGAGTTCCTTCTAGATATCGGATATAACAACTGGCGAGCTTGTGGGAATATCATAGTTGGAGATCTCAGTTATATTAGGGATACTGATACAAAAGTCAGGGAGATGGTAAAGGACAGTGCGCTCGAGCGGGAAAAGGTCATGCGTAAAAGGCTTCTCATCGAGTCGCTTGATTCAAGTGATTTTAATGAAAGTATGAAAAACATGCTGCTGTATCAGGCTTTGAAAGTTGGAAAAACACTGGATTTCAAATATAGTATCATTTCAAACTGGTTAAAAATAGATCCCACAGAAGATGCTGATAAAATTCTTGGAAGAATAAAAGAAAACAAAAATGGATTGAAATTCAATCCTTCAAGCATGGTATTCAGCGTGACATCTATAAATAATTATGAGAAATGTCCCAAGCAATATGAACTCGCAGAACTACTAAGGATGCCTACGCGCGCCTCTGAAGATACCACAGGAGCCATGAATTTGGGGAATTTTGCCCATAAAGTGCTTGAGATTGCTATGGGTGAAAAAATAACCATAAAAGAACAGTTGTACAAAATTAGGGACATGGTTGCCAAAGAGCCAGATTATAAGGGCATTGACCTAGAAAAGGCAACTGAATCACTCGATATATTTTGGGAGCGAAACAAAAACACAATTGCAAATAACCTGATGGTTGAGCAGCGATTCACACTACCTTTGGGTGGATTTATCTTCAAAGGACGTATTGATCGTGTAGACCTGATTCCTGGAACAAAAAACGAGGTAGAGATTATCGATTACAAGACAGGAAAAAACGAGTCTGGACCTGATGAGCGTTCAAAACAGCTTTTACTCTATGCCCGCGGACTTGAGCATAGCCATCCTCAATACAAAGTGAAACGACTCACTCTCGAACTTCTGGCTCTTCCGGGTCCAAGGACATTTGAACTAAAGGATGGAAAGTACGAGAGCACTGGTAACGCAAGAATAGGGGCACTTGATGAGAATGCTATTAATAATATGATTGAAACTGCAAAGCTTATTGCACGTGATTACGAGCATGGATTCAAGAAGACAATGGATGAGAGCGCCTGTAAAGGGTGTGGATACAAATTGTATTGCGGAGAGTAGCGGAGATTTACGGCAAAAAATAAATTAGACTTTAATGCGGATAGTTTTAGGCAGTTTAAAATATAATCTTCATGGGCCATAAGTGAAAACATAAATAAGAAAGAGATTCGAATGAACGTATATATTATGGGAGAAAGGAGTCTTTAAATACAGATACGGCACTTTATAAATTGAAATGGAGACTGAATCATAAAATGTTAAGCAATATCTTTCTATCAAATTTTGTGTTTGATAAACCTCTGAAAGAAGTTGATTTTTTCAAAATAGAAGGGGTTGTGAGACGAGGAAGATACGAGCAGATGGGGAAGGTAATTTATGATATTATGAGAGGCGAGGGAGTTATTTTTGCAAAGTATTTTCCAAGTCCGGATGAAAATTATGTCGTAGGATTTCTTCCAGGTAAACCGAAAAACAGTTCCTATTCAGTAGGGACAATGACTGCTTCCTATGAAGGAAAGAAAGATTTGCAGCCTACGAATGCTGGCAAGAGAACACTTCTCGAATATATATACGAATCGCAGAGAAGATATCTTCTGCAGAGATGGTATTGGAAATTTTCTTGGGATACTATGTTTCCTATAAGATGGGAGAAAGTAGATGATTTTTGTCTCTTCAGAGGACCATACTTCCATTATTACTTCTTAGATAACAGGTTAGCTCTGGTACTGGATACAAAGACACATTATATGACCTATCCCTATTTGATTTATGAGATTAACAGAAAAGGCAGAGATTTGAAATGGTTTGAAGAAGAGTTGAAAGAAGAAAAAGAGAGGATGGAGGAAAGAGGTAAAGGATCAAAAGGGTTTTGGTTCTATTACGATCTCTTGAAGAAAAGCATACCAATAGACGGCGTTGATCCGACACCAATCTCTAAAAAAATAATGGAAAGTGAGATTAACGGTAAACATTGGAAAGGCACAGTTGCAGAATATTTGAGAATAAGATATGCAGGTAACAAATTAATCGAGAATCTCGACGAGTCTCAGCCTGGACTACTTGGGGGAAAATATACATATGCTCCACAGTTTTTACGCAGGCACATAGATTTAGAACAAGTGCCTAACAATATAAAAAACCAATATACATTTTTGATTGATACTCAGAGAGATTCATCTAAAAAAAATATCCACAAACCAGCGGAAAAAAGATGGGAATTTATTCAGAATGAAATTAAAAAATTTCAAGGCATATCACTTGGAGAGATGAAGATCGATTTTAGTGAGGTATTAACTGCTCCAGGAAGTCGTTTCCAAAAGCCCAAGCTTATGACAAAATACAATGGTAACGGCATTTTGCCCGAGGAAATCAATAAAGCCCTCAAAGATGGACCCTATAAAACACCTCCTATAGATGAAATACTTACCTTTTCAATAGACGATGAATTAAGAAAACCATTTTGGGATATTGTTAGCGGGTACTTTTTCAATAACTTTGGGTGGAAACCTCCAGATAAAATCACACCGTTGGAGATAGATTTAACAAAACTTGCAAAATATATAGAAAACAGAAAGAAGATGGGATTGCTACAAGCAGCAGCTCTTGCCATAATTGAAGATAACTCTAATCAGCATACGGAGTTAAATCAAATCTTTGGGAACTATAAAGTACCTCTCCAGTGCGTAACGGAATCCACTGCCACAGCTATAATCAACGGGAAATATCAATATCGCTTAGAAGGTATTTGTGCCGGATTATTTGTGAAATCAGGTGGCATACCCTGGCTCCTCCAAAGTCCTCTAAATTATGATCGGTACATAGCAGTTGACGTTGGAAGAGAGAAATCTACCTACTGGGCTATGGGAATTGTACAGGATAAAATTGGGAATTTGGAGGCAGTCGAAGGGAACTTAATGACAGGTGAAGACCTGAGCCTACAATCCTTTAAGAATTGCGTCTCCAAGGCTGTTGCACAAGGGGTTCCAGACTCTTTAATACTTCTCAGAGATGGAGACGTACAGGAAACGGAGATAGATGAATTTAAAAAAGTGGTAGATAGTACGGGGATAAAAAATTGCGGTATAGCATGGATAAAAGAAATGATCCCACATAGAATATTCGGAGGCAAGACAAAAGTTGAAAAACCTGACTCCGGGGATTATATTCCGTTAGATGAAAATAATATCATGATATGTTGTGCTGGATTGGATGAGTATGGACATGGTATGCCCAAGCCAAGAGTAGTTGAATTAACTCTTATTAAGGGAGAATTGGACATTATTAAGATATCTCAAGACATCTTTTATCAATCTTACCTTAATTGGGGATCGCCAAGTCATAGTTACTCTTCGCCTGCTCCTCTACGGCTAGCGCATAAACTGGCATATCAATTAAGCAAAGGGCTAAGAAGAGCCGGCCCTCCTTTCTAAATATTCACGAATCTTTTCAGAGATATCTCTAATCTTCTCTGGATCTTTAATAAATTCAAGCCAACCTGCATTAAATATAACATCCAATGAAGTTCGAGAAGCACTTGAGAACAAATCAAATTTTAGGAAGCTATTATCAATGTTTTTTGTAGTAGATTTGATAGCCATCTCTATTATATTATCAAACAGAGGATGGATTTCCTCTTTCTCCGATAACTTCTCATTAATGTTTATAATATTTGTAAACTCTCGAGGCACGCTCCATCCAGATTTTCTCAATGTTTCTAAAATTAGTTTAATTCTAAAATCCTGATTAGGATATTCCTCAGCAGAAGGACCGAACGCCCAACTCATCGTGATAAATGCAAGCAGAAAAGAAGGCCCAAATATCCTTGCAGCAATGCAATCACATAAGCTCTCTTTTACTCTTCTTTGGTGTGTTTCATCAATAAGACGGCATTCTTTAATTTTTTTCTCCAAATTAGTTATATCGATTTGACCAAGTTTACAGTGCACTAGCTCATGAGCTAACAACGGCCAAAAAAGGGCAGAGTCGTTTATATCTACCGAGACCTGATAGAGATGTTTTGTAACATCTAATCTATAGGAGGAATACACAAAAGAGCCAGTGGCGTAATAAGTACTACCAAAAATAGGAATAGGCATAGGGTTAAGTCCTAATTGTTTAGCCGTTTCTGAAGTAAAATATTCAAGAATCTTCCATCTAGAATCATTTCGAGTCGCTTCAGCAAGCCGGAGAGTCTCTATTTGCTGGCTTAATAAATCCAAATATAGCAATGAGGTACGGTGATATATTTTTCTAGTAGTAGGATTCTTTGTAAACGTTGCATCACTCAGTTTTTCACTAGCTTTTTGGATAATTTCATTCCCATGCTCCACAAACGCAGATAAAAAACTATCATTAATATTTGCGATTTCTATTCGTGCATTGTATATTTTTTCCTCTATATATTTTTTTGAATTTAGAAAATAGGTTTCATCAGTTTCCATTTACTCAGAGCCTTCTGTTGCGTCATTTCTGCGATTTCAGATAAAAGTCTTAAAGTTTCAGGTGAAGTAGATCTGCGGCCTAACTCCATTATAGCCTTTTTAGTACTTTTTAATAAGATTTCAGGTCTTTCGTGTATTACTCTTATCATCTCATCGGCTAAATGGAATAAGAAAGGGTCTACATATGCATCAGATGTTAAGGCTTTAACTGCTTCTGAAAGATCTTCCAGGAATTTTTCACAATTATCGATGCTTAAGGCTATCTTTTGCTCATCCCATCTTTTTCTATTGGATGAGACCTGTTCTATAGCATATAAAGCATCTGCGCAAATTTCAGATACACCCTGGTTTTGGTACGTATCTTCTAATAGAAACCATTCTCGTGTCATATATGATTCCAGTATCTGTAGTTTATATATGGAAGTATATTTTTATATAACTTTTGTATAATAGCCTTTCGGTTATCATCGGCACATAATATATATAGTCTCAAATCATATCAAACTCTTGAAAAGTATCTGTCTTCAAAAAATTAGGTGGTGAAGCATGTCATTAAAGATCTTTCTTACTTCTGATCTACACCTTGGGATGAAATTCGCTGGTTATCCTAAAGTGCAATCTGAACTCACAGAAGCAAGATTTGCAACCCTTGAAAATCTTGTACAACGAGCAAATCATGAAAACTGTAACTTATTTGTAGTGGCTGGGGACCTCTTTGACCGAGTTTCTATAGCTAAAAGTAATATTATTCGGGCTGCACAAATACTGAGCGAATTCCAAGGGAATCTTGTCACTGTGCTTCCTGGCAATCATGACTTTATTATCCGTGGACAAAATGATTTGTGGGCAATCTTTAAAGAAAGTTCTGGAGATAACGTGAAGATTCTTGGAGATAGACAAATCGAGCCTCTGCATCATTATGATTTGGATGTTCATCTCTATCCAGCTCCATGTGAAGCTAAACATTCAGATGAAAACCATATCAATTGGATAAAAGAATTACCTAAAAATGAAGACGTTACATTTCATATTGGAGTAGCCCATGGAAGTCTGGAAGGATTTTCCCCGGATTTTGATAAAGAATATTACCCGATGACTGTGTCTGAACTTAATGACTGTAAATTGGACATCTGGCTAATTGGTCATACTCATAGCCAATATCCTGTGAGACCAAGTTCGCAGGATCGAATATTTTATCCTGCAACGCCTGAACCTGATGGGTTTGACTGTATGCATGATGGGAAAGCATGGATTATTGAAATGGATGAAACTAAGAGAATAAATCCTTCATCCCTAACAACCGGCACTTATCGGTTTCAACATGGTGAGGCGGAACTTAATAGATCATCTGACGTTGAAACATTATTAAAGAAATATTCCTCTAATGACTATAAAAGAACGTTATTAAAATTAAAATTGAAAGGGAGACTTCCCACCGAGGAATATAAAAGACTACCATGTTTAAAAGAAAATATCGAAGAGCAATTATTCTATATACATTGGGATGACGCAGATATCTTTGAAAAAATTACACAAGATATCATAGATAAAGAGTTCACAGAAGGATCATTTCCTCACAAATTGCTGAGTTCATTGGCAGATGATATTGAAGATGTTGAAGCACTTCAGATTGCTTATGATCTAATAAATGAGGTGAAGCAGTGATAATTACAAATATCAAACTAAATCCATTTGGTGGCCTGATAAATAAAGAGATAGATTTCGAAAAAGGATTAAACGTCATAATAGGTCCAAATGAAGCAGGTAAATCAACAATTTTCAATGCAATTCAAAAAGTATTCTTTACTCCTTCAAAACTCGATAAAAGAGCTTTTAAAAATGAGATTGAGCGATTTATACCCTTAGGGGGAGGGGATACCATTAAAGTGGAATTGCAGTTTCTTTTTAATGGGGAAACATTCACACTCAAACGCACATGGGGCGCATCCCCTTCGTCAGAACTCGTACTGCCAAAAGGAACTCTGACTAACGAGGATGCCATTGTGAGTAAATTAGAGTCATTACTTCCAGCCAAAGAGGGTACTTATAAATCCGTGCTGATGACCTATCAATCAGGTCTTTCAAAAACGCTCGACGATTTGATACATGATCCTGAAACTCTATATTCACTTGGGGACATTATTCGCAGATCGATATTGGAAACAGATGGTGTTTCTATAGATCGATTCAAACAAAAAATCGATAAACTCTTTATAGATCATTTCAGCAGATGGGACAATGCAAAAAATTTTCCTGAAAAGGGACGAGGTATTGAAAATCCTTGGAAAAAAGATGTGGGCTATATCCTTGAATCCTATTATGAGAATGAAAATGTGAAGAGTTATTATGAATCTGCACTTGAGTACGAAAACAACCTTGATGAAATAAACCAGAGTATTTCAAATTGCCAGAGAATTATCACTGAAAAGCAAACATATCTCCAAGAGAACAAAAAAGCTGTAGAAGCTGCAAGAAAATTGCAGAGAATGAATGCAGAATTAGAAGCTGCGCAGTTGAAAATCAAGACGCTCAGTGATGTGAATAATAAATGGCCCGTGCTGGAGAATGAGATTACAAAATTGGAGAGGGAATCACCTCAATGGGATGTAAGACTATCTGCGTTGAAAAAGGAAAAAGAGGAAGCAGAGCAGTTAGAGAATAAAAAGAAACTACTGGAAAAATTCGGAAGGGTGGATAAGAGGAAGAAAGAACTTGAAGTCGCAGAAAAAGAGTTCGAATCAATAATGAAATTAACCGATGATTCACTTGAAGTTATCAGAGATGCTGATGCAACGATCAAAGAGCTAAAAGCAAGTATCGGAGCTGGAAAACTTACAATCAATTTTACTCCAAAACGAGATTTGACACTCGATATTCAAAAGGATTTAGAGGATTCGTATTTCCATGAAGTAAAAGGGAATGAAACAATCCAATTTGAAGCTGGGGGAAGGCTGAAGATCGAACATTCGGATTGGGCACTGGAAGTAGCATCCGGGAAAGAGTCGGTGGAAATAAATCTACAAAATTACAAAGAAGCAGAGAAAAAACTACATGATTTGTTCGAGGAATATGGCGTCGAATCGCTGGATGCTGTCATTGAGTTGAATAAATCATACAATCGTCATTTTGGTGATGTGAAAAGTGCACGTAAAAACCTGGATGATGAATTAGGTACTGAATCCTACGAAGAACTTGAGAACAAAATACACGAGTTGGGTCCTGAGAAGAAAACAAGGCCAGTTGCAGTAATCGTCGAAGAACTTGTAGGTTTTGATAAGGATATTGAGAAGAAAAAGGAAGAATTGACTCAATCACAAGAACAAATTAGAAAATATATCAATGAATATGAAAGCAAGGAGAATCTTCTAACCATTTATGCAGAAGCGGCTAAGCAAAAAAAGGATGCGAGCGAAAATATTAAAGCCCTCGCTCCTCTGCTTGAAAATACAGACGATATCGATTTGTTCATTGAGAAATACGAAAAAACCAGTGAGGAATTGGAATCCGAAAAAGAAAACAGGACGGGAGGATTGCTACAACGCGCTGAGCTTGAAAAAAATATGCCGGAACAATCTGCAGAAGAGTTTAAGAAACAATTAGCAGAAACTGAAGAGCAGTTCCAGGCGGTCCTAAGAAAAGGTAAGGCCATAGCACGTATAAAAGATATGGCATTTGAAATCTCCGAACAGATGAATTCGGGGTTATATGACGAGTTGAAGAATGACTTAGAAAAGTTTGTGTCTGCCCTGACTAATGGTAGATATGCACAGGTTGAGCTGGAAGAAGGACTTCCGCAAGGATTTATTCGTGATGATGGAGAACTCTTGACTTATGAGTTACTCTCTGCAGGTACCAAGGATGTACTTGCGATGGCTCTTCGTCTATCAATGGCTGGCCATTTTCTGAAAAATGCTGATGGATTTCTGATTATGGATGATCCATTAGTGGACCTAGATCCAGAGAGACAGAAAAAGGCCGCTGAACTTCTCAGGAAATATGCCGAGGAAAAACAAATTTTAATCTTTACATGTCATCCATCACATGCAGAATTATTGGAAGGGCATCAAATAATGCTGTAGGGTAAGGGTTGTTCGTCCTATGGGCAATGTAAGCTAAAACAGACCAAAATATTAGAAAAGTTAATAAATATCAAAATAAATATACGCGAATTGTTAAAAATCAGGTGAGACAAGGATGATGGCGTGTATGAAAGGAGATTGAATTTGTCGTCTAAACAAATATATCATATATACTGCCAAGTTGGAGATAAAGGTGAAATATTATACATGAAACAGATTACGCATTTGCTTATCGTTGAAATCAGAGGTAAAAATTGAGTTTTGAACTTGTTGATATCTTCCCCAACGCATCACATGGATTGGCTAACATTGGTTTTCTTTTTGGGGCAGGTTCATCCCTAAAAGCTGGTTACCCCCTCATGCCAGAATTAACAGTGAAAGTTATTGAAAAACTCGATAGAGAAGAAGTCGAAATTTTGGATGGGCTTGTTTATAAATCATTTAATAAACATATAGATAAGGCATCCGGTGATCCTAATATTGAAATCATATCAGATTTGCTTGAAACTGCATTATTTACAGTTGAAAAAACTAATAGCCAATATACAGAAATGCTTAATGTACGTTCATCTATCCGAGAGAAGATTGTAGAAGTCTTGCTCTCTACCTCTAGACCGAACCTTGATGATCATATTCGATTCTTCATGGCACTAAATCGCCTTCTCTCAGGACGAACTGAAAACGTCTGGATTTTTACACCAAATTATGATTTATTATTTGAGCTTGCAGCATCTATTGCTAAAGTCCCTCTTTTTAACGGTTTCTCAGGTACCTCATTGCGCTTTTTTAATATTCGCAACCTAAGTCTTACTATGGGATTAGTGAATGGGCAGAGGTTTTCGCCATTATCTCAGCCTATTTTTCGATTGATAAAACTTCATGGCTCTCTAGATTGGTGGAAGGATAAGACTTCTATCTACAGCATACAATCACCTGATCAAATATCCAGAGAATTTGAGAGAGTTATGGTTTTGCCTCGAAGGAAGAAAATAACAGATACATTAGAAGCACCATTTGGCGAAATCTTCAGATTTTCTGAGCAAATAATTGGAACACAATGTAAGTATTTGGTGAGTTGTGGATATAGCTATGGAGATGATCATATCAATAATACATTGCTCTTGCCCAAGTTACAACAGGGGAAGGTCAGACTTACTGCATTTGTGAAAGCTGATACACCGAACCTAGAATCCTTTAAGAACCATGTTCCGTTTTCTTTCGGGACAGAGAATTCTCTAAAAAGGGCAGGCACTTTACAGAGTGGGGGCACTGAACTTTGGCAATTTGATAAATTTGTCGATTTACTTTGCAGATATGCTGGTATATAGGGGAATAAAATGAAATATAAAATCGGTAAAACAGTTTCAGTTGTTGGCGATACTATAGCGATTTTGCTGGATGATTACATGCGGAATGAGGCTGAAGAAGATTCGGGTGTTCCTCCAACAATGTGTATCAATTTGCATTGTGATACTGGACCGGTGCCATTATTAATTGGGCAACCTGGTTCATTTGTAGATGTGTCAATTCCAACGGGAAGTCTCCTGTGTATGGTGATAGGAATTAAAATGGTAGAATCTTTTCCTCAATCAAAAGAGGCTAAGATGGCATTAGACGATGGTGATCTTTTGCTTGCTTCAGCAAGACGCCTGTTAGAAGTTATTTCCATTGGCACAATTGATCCTAATGGAGATTTCGAAAGAGGCTCTGATGTATTACCGACTGTTGGTGCAGATGTATCCGCAGTACCCCTTGAGACTATAGAGAGAGTATATACAAGCTATTCGAAGGGAAACTTTTCAATTGGAAAGTTGTCAATTCTTCCAAGCCAAGAAGCTAGGATAAATCTAGATACTTTTTTAAGTCGCCATGCTGCGATTCTTGGGCAAACAGGTTCTGGTAAATCATGGACGGTTGCTTCCATCCTGCAAAGAATTGCTAACTTTCCACAATCGTCTGTAGTTCTGTTAGATTTACATGGTGAATATGAAGAAGCTTTTGGTGATTATGCTACCTATATCAGTGCTTCAGAAATCGAACTCCCTTACTGGCTCATGAATTCTGAAGAACTAATGGATATCTGTGTGGATCGACATGAATCTGCGGCCCCCAATCAGATTGCAAAGTTTAAAGAGCTTTTAAATAACGCAAAAGAAAAACATCTAGAAAATATTGCTTTATCCATTCCAAAAATTACAATTGATACACCCGTTTACTTCGATTTTCAAGGTATTATTTCAGAGTTTCAACGCTTAGATACAGAGATGGTTTCTGGCAGTCGAGGTGAAAAGCAAGGCCCTCTATTTGGTCAATTCACTAGAATGTTAATGAGAATTCAATCTCGACTTAATGATAAGCGATTTGATCTCATTTTCAATCCCAAGACATATACAACCTCAGCTTCGATGGAAACTCTTTTTCGTAAGATTTTGGGTGAAGAAGCTACACCAAAGAAGCTAGTAGTTCTCGATCTCAGTCCGGTTCCATTTGATGTCAGATCTTCGGTAATTTCTTTGATCTTGAGATGCCTTTTTGATTTTGCATATTGGTATAAACGAAAAAATGGAAAGCCTTATCCTCTCTCAGTTTTTGCTGATGAAGCACATGCCTACTTGAATGATGTCGATATTACAAACAAATCTTCTCGGCTTTCTGCAGAACGTATTGCTAAAGAAGGGCGCAAGTATGGGATTAGTTTAACCGTGATTAGTCAAAGACCAAGGGAGGTTTCAAGCACCATTTTATCTCAGTGTAATTCTTTTCTCTGTCTTCGTATCTCAAATCCAGATGATCAAAGCTATATCAAGAATCTTTTGCCAGATTCAATTAGAGGTATAGCTGATATTCTTTCAACCCTTAGGCGAGGTGAAGCAATTCTAATGGGTGATGCTGCAATGATGCCCACACGTATCAAAATTGCCCCACCTGATCCTAAACCGAATAGTAACGATGTATCTTTTACAACCGAATGGAGTAAGGCACATTCAGCTATTGATGTTTCAGCGGTGCTCGATGTCTGGAGGAAACAAGCGCTATAATTAACTGCGGTCGCCATTTGATCAAAATGGAAATAATTCCTGCAAAGTATTATTATTCCAGACGTATTCCATTAACCATCATAAATCGGTGGTACTATTACGTTAGATCCGACACTCTCAACCTTAAACTCCCGCCAGCTTGAAGCCATAAAGCACACCCAAGCCCCCCAACTGATCCTCGCAGGCGCAGGCACTGGCAAGACTACGACTATCACTGCAAAGATCGCTTACATGGTCGAAAAGGAAAACATCGCCCCCTCCCAGATCCTCGCGTTCACCTTCTCCAAAGAAGCGGCAAGGAACATGCAGACAAATGCTGTATCTTCTGAGTAGGGTCGGAGCGCAACGTTGGGTAGATGTTCGTGGGCATATTGGGCGCCGGATATCAATATTTAAATAATTATAAATATGCGGCGCATGTGATGGAAAACAGATTTCACACATGAAGAGCATACGCATGTATCAGTGGAAATCCATTAGATCCGGGCAATCCCTGCAACCATTGATCTCAGGTTAAAATCCACCAGCTGCGGCGCCTCACCGGGGTCTGGGGTCGCACCCCAGCGCCGTTCAGATGATATTGACCGAAAGTACGCTCTTCTGCGGTTTTGCATATCGTTTTCGGTGGTGCATTCGGAATATCTATTTTATTATCCCTTCATTTTTTAATCTAAAAAAACAATCAGCACACGCTCTCACATCCACAATCGCATCATGAGCCTCCTCAAAATCTCTATCGAATAAAGTAAAATATAATTCTGATAATGAAGGCCATTTGTAACCATAAGATCCAGGGATCTTACAATGATCAGTTGACCTTTCCATTGTGCAGATTTTTGGAATTGAAAATAATCTACTATCGATCTTTTCCCTTAAAAGTTCAGCTCCAACGACTTTTTCATCAAAAGCCATATTGTGAGCTATCAGGACACTTGATCGGCTGATCGCGGTTGAAAATTCGTTAAGAACTGTATTTAAGGCAACCCCTTCATTTTTTGCCATTTCGTTTGAAATTCCATGGATCTTTACCGCATATTCAGGAATAATGAAGTCCCGGGGTTTAACGATATAATTGGAACTTGATAGTATTTTTCCCGAATTATCGCATTGTAGCCACGCTATTTGAACCAATCGAGGCCAATTATTCAGATCTGTTACAGGAGCTTTCCAATTTTTGGGTAATCCGGTTGTTTCAGTGTCAAAGATAAGGTAAGATGTGTCGGCAGCCATCATGCCTCCCACATCTGCATCGCACCAGGCACATAAAAGTTATTAAACATATAATCATAACTTCTACTACAGGAGAAAGAACTTCGTGTGAAGAGATGATGATAAAAATTCACACACCACATTGCAGAATCAGAAAAATCGATTTCATTCAAAGGTGCAATAATAGATTTAGCCTGAGTATTATCTAAAAATTCATTTGCAAAATCACCATGTCCTAATAAACATGCTGTTAAAATTACATCTCTTCCCTTCAGACCATCGTCCTCATACAGGTCGGCCGGATAAATAATTCCTTTTGGCATCTCCATATAGAAATTTCCTTCATCGTCTGTGTCACCATGGCATGATATATGAATTACTTTCGAATTGTTTGAGCATAGCTTATCGATAAAGTCATTTTTACTTCTTATCTGATGAAGTTCAATTGAATATTTATTGAACATATTTAAGAATTCATAGAGTAATTTGCCTTCTCTCAAATCCTCTGTTTTTGGAACACATTCAATTATATAGATCCCTTTTTTCAAAGCCATTCAAACTCACACACCGATTGAATATTTTGTATTTTCATATACCGCATGAATGACAGCTCTCGTTGCATTCCTCTTTTGAAAGGCTGCGCTCCCAAAAGATCATTTCTTCGGCATTCATACTATCTGGAAAATGAAGTATATACTTTTCAAACTCTTCCTTAGCATCTTTAAATCGCCTTAACCTGCAATAAGTTCTCCCGATCGAATGGTGAATTTCAGGATCATCTGGCTCAAGTTCTAAATACTTTTTGTAACAATTCAAAGCCTCAACATAATCCTCATATTTATCTAAAAATAAATCACCTGATAATTTGTATGCACGTGCATCGTCAGGTTTTATTTTGATAATATCTTGAAGAGCTTCATGTTCTTTATCATAAGATCCCTTGATCCTGTAAAGATCAACAAGCATATGCCTGTACTCAATATTTTCATTAGCAAGCTCTATTGCTTTGGAATATTCATGTAATGCGAACGAATGAGAGTATTCGAATTTCTTCAGTGCCAACATATTTCCATAACTGGCATGTAAAGCTGCGCTGTCTGGTGCCAATGTCAATGCCCGGATAAATTCCTCTTCTGCATCAACATATTGCCTTAATGCCTGCAATCTTAAAGCAAGGTCGTATCTTGCGAGTACATCGTTCGGGTCTTTTCTAAGGATCCTGCGCAAATTCACTATGTCTTCCTCGAATTTTTTCATTTCATTGAACAAAATTGCAAGAGGCTTGTATGCCTCAATATAGTCAATATCGTGATCCGATGTGGAATATGTTCCAATTACTTTCTGGCTTGCGTTTGCGGTTTGAACCCCGCCCCCTATTATTTCCAGAAATGCCTTTTCAGCCTGTCGAAATTTGCTCAATACTTTGTTCTCATGCTCAAAGCTGACATCTGTGTTCTTAATATCGCTTTTGATAATTTGTATCTGTGTGCTCTTATCAAGAACTACAGTTCCCTCAGGGATCGTTTCAACTACTACGAATTCCAATACGTCCGAACCATGCTGATATGGAATTATATCGCCTTCGATAAGTGATTGATTTCCAGGTTGATGGATATTGATCTTTGAAAGTTCCACTTCATTGTAACTTTTTGCAGGAGTTATAGAAAAGTCCTCTATTAGCCTCAAAACAATTTTTTCAGCAATATTTGTGTTGGTATTTTTCATCTTATTTTTCATCCGATTTCATTGTCAATACTATCGCTATCCAGGTATAAAAAATAATCCTGATTTTGGTTTAATTCAACATGGGTTGGAGAAGGACTTTTGAGCTGAATGGGGGAAGTTTGAGAGCGCGGGTAGTTCACGGATGGAGGGGCTTGATGAGAATGTTGTTGAGGGGATGATTGAGATCGCGAAGAGGATCGCGCAGGATTATGAATGTGGGTTTGGGTGGGCGGAGGGATGAGGGGGGTTGTGGGGAGTAGGGGGTAGAACATTTCAGCAAAACTTATTACCCTCCCTACACTCCCGAGCTCTTTGTTTCATTTTCTTCAAATTCTACAGTTTCAGCTTCATCGAATGCATCACGCCAATTTTTAATTACAATAATTTCCATTGTTGATTTAGCTAATTGCTTTGCAGGATTCCTGATAATCGTAATTGATGTGCGATTATGACCTTTTTTTATATATGCTACACGATAGATATAATATTCGTCTTTTAATTCTTCAGCAACAAGCCACTCATTCTTTGTAATGTTAAATGATGGTGTATCATTTTTTGAACCTTTTACTTCGATATATCTCTTAGATTTTCCATCTCTTGAAATAATATCATAACCCCACTTATTTGCAGAACAATCTTCAGCTTTTCGACCTTCATTTCTTTCAAAATCAATGACAATTTTGCGTGCCCTTTTTTCAACTTCTAACTTTGAAACTTCAGTCTTGTTTTTAGGATCACTTGCTGATTTTGGTTTAGCGGTTTGTTTATTTTCTTCACTATTATTAGCTATTTCAGTATCATATATATCCGTAGGCTTTTCTCTCAGTTCATTTTTAAGAGTTTTTCTATTTTTTTCTTTCAATTTTAATGGATCGACTAAATCTGCTTCACTTTCTCCTCCTTCCCCCCCTTCTCTAGCCCCGCCTTTTCCTTTTTCTCCTTGCTCTTCCTTCTCTCCTTCCTCCC
>JAUSDC010000011.1 GCA_030650845.1 Candidatus Methanoperedens sp. | reverse complement strand
TGGGCTGGCAGGGAAATGAAAGGTGGAGAGCTCATTATCGAAGGGAATGCAGCCTATTACCTTGGCGCCGGATACCGGGGCGAAACCTGCGGGATGCGGGGCGGCAAGATCACAGTAATGGGAAACACGCTTGATTTCCTGGGCGAGCACATGTGCGGCGGCGAGATTTTCGTTAAAGGAAATGTTGGTATCCTTCCAGGGCTTTCCAATAACGGCGGCAAGATCGTGATCGGTGGCAACACAAGCAGACCTGGTAGCGAGATGGCAAAGGGCACAATAATCATTAACGGCGCTGTTGCAGAGATGATGCCTGTGTACAAAGATGAAGGCACAGAAGCGGTTGATGGAGTGACATATAAAAAATATACGGGCGACGTAGTCGTTGGCGGGAAGGGCGTTTTGTATATTAAGTAGAATAGAGGAATTCAATTAATAAACAGCTAACTCGCGCGAATTGATACGAACTCATGCTACCAGAGTTCGTTCGAGTTCGTATCAGTTCGTTGTAAAAATCCGTTAGAACAAAACAGAGTTCACTCTATCCTACTCCCAGAACCTCTTGGTCTTCGCATAATTCCTCTCAGCAATAAGGATGTCACGATAGAACTCTTCCTCGTCCTCTCTCATCTTCCTTATCACCCTTGATGCAGTATCAGGTCCAATACCGCGTGACGCAAGCGCTATCACCGCAGTCTTTCCCTGCGAAAGAACAAGGCTGGCGTTGCGATACACCCGTGCAGTCCTTTTCCTGTCCCCCTCAGTTTTTTCCTTCTCAGGCTTCTTCACAAGCTTGATCTCCTCCTCCTCCCAGGGTTTGAGCGCAGCTATCAGCCTGCTTGTGCACAGAGGACACACAGGCTTATCTGGCACTCTTTTTACCACAGTGCTTGATTTCCACTTCTTGCAGTTCAGGCAGAACAGGATCACATGGTCGTCCATTATCCTGTTCTTAAGCGCCATGATTATGGAGCTGTCCGCTCTCTCAGGCGCCATAAGCTCCCGACCGCCCATGAAACCCGCCTCGCCCACCGGGCTTACACGCTGGACAACAAGCTTTATGCTGCCCTTCTGGATGCTCTCCAGAACGGTCTTTGCGCGCTCGATGTCCAGCTTGTCATGGAATATCTCGCGAACAGCTTCATCATACATTGGTGTATGTTCGAACACATCAAGCAGCTTCTTCATGCTGATGCGCTCATAATCCACATCGCGAGAAAGCGCACCGAATTTGCGCGCCACATGCACCATCTTCCATTTCAGGAGCATAGTATTCTTTAACGTCATCTCGATGATCGGCTCAATGTGATCAGGACTCGTGGTCATGAGCATATCTTTTATCCTCTCAGCGTGGAACATCCTTGGAAGTTCAAGCTTGATCCTGTAAGGATCGATCTCCATTGCCACACTTGCCCCGAACCTTGCTGCAAGAAGCGAGGTAATGGCGCGACCAAGAGTCTCGTTCACCCTGTGGCCGCCGCAGATATTAATTACGATCGCAGTCCCCTCCTGTTCAACGACAGCAGTATCATCTGTCGGCGCTACAAGCCCGGCTTTTTGCTGTTTCTGCATCAATTCCAGGATCTCACCAGTTGCCTGGCTATCAGCCGAATACTCCTTCCTGTGCTCTTCTATGATCTTTTCCCTGCTCAAACCTGCGGCAAGGCTCTCAATAATTCGCTTCCTGATACGACCAACTTCCTGTGCAACCTCGTAAGGCACAGGTATCTCCTCGCCAGACCAGTTGGGTATCTCGCCGCCCGGATCTCGTATCGGCTCCACCTTGATCATGCTCTTATCAGTGATCACCTCGATGATACGCCACATCTCGCCTTTTGCTATGAACACGGCGCCAGGCTTTGCAAAATCAGCCACGAACACTTCATCAAGCGCCCCCACCGTCCTGCCGCTAACGATATCGAATATCTCAAAGCGCTTCTCGTCAGGGATCATGGAAAGGTTCTCGTAAAAATAATGCAGGCACTTTTGTTTCTTTCCTACTTTATCTTCTTCGAACCATACCAGGCGCGTGTCTTCCAGTTGTTTGATGACCGCGCGCAGCATCTCTATTTTGAGAGCGCGAAAAGGGTAAGCTCTCCTGACGATTGAAAATAACCTCTCAACAGAGATCTGTCCGAAATCAAGTGCCATCCCGCATATCTGGTTCGCAAGGGTATCCGTGCTGTTCTCATGAAGCTCGATCGTCTCTATTTCTCCTGCGCCTGCCCGCCTTGTAATTGCACATGATTCTGAAGCATCATCAGCTCCCATCGTTATTATCGTCCCGCTTGAGCGCTCACCTACCCAGTGACCCGATCTTCCCACTCTCTGAATAAGACGCGTGACCTGTCGAGGGGACATGTACTGGACAACATGATCAACATCACCGATATCTATTCCAAGTTCCATGGATGATGTGCATATCAGCCCGCGAAGGATGCCGCCTTTGAAATTGTTCTCTGCTTCGATGCGCGCGTCCTTTGAAAGCGACCCGTGGTGAACTCCTATTGAAAGACCGATCATCTTGAACCTTGAACCCAGCATCTCAGCTGCCTCTCTTGTATTCACAAATATCAGGGTGGATTTGTGTTTTTCCACAATTTTTGATATCACCCTCAAATGCGATGCCACCTCAGGCGAACACATCAATTTTTTTGAAGAACTTTCATCCTCTGGCAGCGGTTTCGGGCATATCACAATGAAGTCAAGCTGTTTGATTAGAGATACTTCGATCAGTCGCGCTGTCCTGTCCGTACCTGCAAGAAAATGTGCAACTTCATCAGGTTTCCCTACGGTTGCAGAAAGCCCGATCCTCTGGAACTCACCTGCAACTTCAACGAGCCGTTCAAGCGCTATGGATAACTGCGCGCCTCTTTTTGATGACGCCAGTTCGTGCACCTCATCGATGACCACATGCGTAACAGTCCTGAGGTTGTTCCGTAGCCGTTTTCCTGTGAGCATTATCTGAAGCGTCTCAGGAGTGGTAACAAGAAGATCCGGTGGTTTTAGGGATTGCTTTTGCCTCTCATATGCTGTTGTGTCCCCGTGCCTAACAGCGACTTTTATGGCAAGCTCTTTACCCCACCATTCAAGCCTTGACAGCATGTCCCTGTTCAGGGCTCGAAGCGGTGTGATGTATAGCACTGATATCCCACGCCTCTGTTCCTCGTTCTTATTCAATATGGCATTAAATACAGGAAGCACGGCAGATTCGGTCTTTCCCGAACCAGTTGGAGCTATAAGAAGAACGTTCTCTCCTGCAAGCGCTGCGGGGATGGTTTTTACCTGAGGTTCAGTGGGGGTGGTAAAGCCCTGTTTTCCGAGAGCTTCCTGCAACCTGGGATCAAGTGAACTGAACACGCTCATAGACGCCTGAAAAGAGAATGACAATATATAAATTTATTCTATGATGGACGAACAAATCAGGATTTTTCAAGGATCATCTCAAGATAGGATTTTCGGATGGATGCCTCCCTTCCAATGCCCAGTTTTTCAAACAGTCTGAAAACGCTCTCCACCTTTTCCTCATGAGACTTTGAATCCCTGATCGAGACCTCGATCTCCATGAAATCACCGAGATTTCTAACTTCGTCAAGTGATATAATAAAATCTCCCATCCTGTATTTTTTCCTTTTTTTGACAATCGTTGCAACTGGAACAAAGCTCATGGAGGAAAGAATATTTCCCAGTACATCAGCGTCATTGACTTCTACTTCGTATTCTTTTCTTGTTTTGGAAACGCTATCCATCTTTGGACCCTTATAGGTGAAAAAATACTTATCGTTCTGCACCCTTATCCTCAATGCCTCATCAGTCTTTGCGAAATCACGATACGGCACGCTGTAATAAGTGTCTGCCTGAGTTTCTATCCCGATGGGGGACGCCCCCAGCGCAATGATCGACCTTTCAGCCTGCTTCTGATCATTCACTCGCGCTTTAACCTCAACTTCTATCATCTGTTATGAATCTGTGTTTCAAATATATGAAATTGCTTATTTAATATATAAAAATGATAGATAGGATCAGCCATGAGCATAAAAATCACAAATTATTTAAAGAGGAAGAACAAGAAGTCATCATCTTAAAAAACGGGAAAAACGGGGTCGATTATTGAAAATTAGATAATTTTCGATACAAATACAGGATAGGTAATAGTTCCGAATACGATTAAAATGATGGAGCGAGGCAAAAACCAATGTCATCTACGAGCAGCTTAAGAACGAAAAAGAAATACGTATTGATCACGATAATAGCATTTTTTTTGTTGATATCAGTTGTTTCTGCCCAGCAGGATGTATCCTGCTACCACTGTCATACGACCGTTGTCGACGAATTCAGAAATAATATTCATTACGAGATGGGCTTCTCATGCGCGGATTGTCATGGAGGGAGCGAAGGATCAAATAGTTCCGTAATATCCTCCAATGTTATGTCAGGAAATTTCATTGGTAAACCAACAAGATCACATATTACTGATATTTGCTCAAAATGCCACAGCAAGGAAGCAGAAGATTATAAGCAGAGTATCCACTGGGATGCGATCAAAAAAGGGCACCCGGAAGCAGCCACATGCACAGATTGTCACGGGGTCCATGAAATAAGGGCAATAAGCGATAATAAATCGTCATCGAACCACCAGAACAGTCCTGCTACATGCGCAAAATGCCATTCAAATACAGAAATAATGAGCGCATGGTACTACGGAATTAAAACTGACCGCATGGATACCTATAAAGAATCGTTCCACTGGAAAGCCTTGTCGAACGGATATAGTATAGTTGCGACGTGTGCGGATTGCCATGAAAATCACATCACAAAGTCCCACACTGACCCGACCTCAACTACATACATTGATAATCTCCCCGGTACATGCGGGAAGGAGAACTGCCATCCTGATGTCAAATTTGACGCAGATATCGCGGCAGGTCTGGTTCATGATAAGGAGTCTTTGCACACGGGAGAACTTGTATTTAATAAATCTGGTTTGACTACCCAGATGAAAGCATATTACCTTGGACCATTTGATCTTGCATTCTGGATCGCTGAATTCTTCAAGTACCTGACTGCAGGTGTAATTGGAGCTTTCACAGGTATGGTCATACTTGATTGCCTGTCCAGGTTCAAGCTCAAAAAGAGGTGGTAAACTAATGACAAAAGTATTGGCAGTTGAGCTTTCGGATTCAAAGAAATTATCAGGAGATACTAAAATGGGAGAAGTTTTTTTTAAACGGTTTACATTTAATCAGCTTGTACAGCACTGGGTAATGATAGGCAGCTTCATGGCTCTTGTTGTGACAGGAATGCCTGTGAAATTCCCTGATACCTGGTGGTCACCGGTTATAATTAATCTGGTGGGGGGATTTGAGATGCGTACACAGATACACCATGCTGCCGGCATCACGATGGTAGTTCTGGGGGTATATCATATCGTTTTCCATTTATTTGTTGATAAAGACCCGCTTTCTGAGAGAAAAGTATGGCCGACCATTAAGGATGCAAAAGATTTCTGGCAAACTATTTTCTTCTATCTTGGAAAAGCAGAGCAGCCAAAATTTGGACGGTATAGCTGGAAAGAGAAATTCGACTACTGGGGCGCTTTCTGGGGAATGGTGATGCTGTGCGTTACCGGACTTATATTGATGTTCCCATTTCAGGCAATGAATTTCATACCCTATGCATACGTGCATCTTGCTACGATCATACACACAGATGAAGCTCTACTGGCAACACTGTTCATCTTCATCGTACACTGGTGGAACGTGCATTACAGTCCAGAAGTTTTCCCCATGTCAAAAGCATGGATAACCGGGAATCTCTCTGAAGAACAGATGAAGCACGAGCATCCGCTTGAGTATGAAGAGATCATGAGGCAGATGGCGGAAAAGAACGAACCCTGAACTATAGATTCAGATTACGCCGATGAACGTGGATTTGTTATAGCGTATTTGCAAATTCTTAAATAGCTCGGCGGATATCTGAAATAGTAAGTATCGCTTTAATTATTCGGAGATAAATTAGCATGCGCCACATGAAGAACGATTACTGGAATGGCAGACCGATTTCCCCCTTCTCCATCAGGAAAAACATGACAATTACTGACATGGTCGATAACGTCTTTGACGGGATGGGGTATAACGCTAAAAGACTTGCAGAAGCCTGCCATCTTTTTAAGACAATGATAGATAAGAACTCCACTGTATGCCTGACGCTTGCAGGAGCGATGACGCCAGTGGGTATGGGTGGTGGCATTACCAGTATGATAGAAAACGGTTTTATCGACTGGATAGTTACAACAGGCGCAAATACATACCATGATATGCATTTTGCATACGGACTTCCAGTTCATCAGGGCGATTATGATGCGGATGATAACGACCTTGCAGAGAATGACGTAGTAAGGATATATGATGTTTATATCGATATGGAACGAACGCTTATTGCCCAGGATAAGATAGTGCAGACTCTAACCCAGAAAGCTCTTCATCTAAACAAATTCTCAGAGAAATTCTCAACAGCACATTATTATAAAGTCCTGGGTGAAGGAGTTCTTGAGACTGCAAAGAATCCTGAACGTTCTTTCATTGCAGCAGCAGCAAAACATGACGTTCCGGTGTTCGTACCAGCTTTTGCAGACTCCTCGGTCGGGATGGGCACAAGTTATCTGCCAATAATTGAGTGTGCAAAAAAGAGATCCAAAAAACTTTCATCCCAGGACTTCGTTGATCCGAGCCCAACAATGGATGCACTTGAGAGCGCAGCGATAGTGCATCACAGCATGATAAATGATATCGAGCGCGGAGCACTTGAAGTAGGAGGAGGCGTACCGAAGAATTTCCTGCAGCAGACAGGACCTATGATATCCCAGATACTTGGTATGGAATGCCCTGGTGAGAATTATGTTATCCAGGTGACAGTGGATCGTCCTGACACAGGCGGTCTTTCTGGAGCAACGATCAATGAAGGCAAATCATGGGGCAAAATACCAAAAGCAGGAGAAGGCAATGTTATCCCATACCTTGATGCAACAGTTGGCATACCAATAATCTTTGCATACGCGCTTGAGAATTGTAAGCCCAGAAAACCTAAAAAGTACGCCAGGAAATTACCCGTGATAACACAGGAACTTATCGAAACCGCGATGTTGAAAGTGGAAGTTTAACTAAGATATTATATTCCGCCAGACCCAAAAAATTATTTTTCGTCTTTCGTTATCCAGTAAATTGCTTTATATTTCTCAGCAAAACCATAGATGTTCTTTGCCATAACAGAACGCCCATATTCCCTGAGATCCCCTCCCTGGTCGAGAATATAAGTATTCTCACCCAGTTTTGTCACTTTAAAAACTTCTTTTTCTTCAGTACCAACATGCAGAACATCTCCGATCTTCAGATCGTTGAGTTTAGGTCGAATATTTGTTTTTTCCACCATAATTATACCCTGTTTCGTGCTTTCATTACTAATATACCTTTTCACCGCTTAGCATTATGATTTATGTTTGAAGTGACATCTTTGGGGGCAAGTTGTTTCAGCAGATTACGTTAGCATCGAACTGGTACGAACTCAAAACAAACTCTATAAACAAGAATTTTATGAAAATAAAATCAGCAAACCCTTACAACAAGAGTTCGTTGGAGTTCGTATAGTTCGTTGCTTGGTGAAATAATGCGATTTGAGTCTTATATATCATTTTGCCAAAAATCAATATCTATAGATGGTTCTATCAAATTTTGATGGTGTTTTCCAACGCTATTCCGATGCTATAGACATTACCTTATAGTACAGCCTATCCCTTTTAGAAGTGTCTCCACACTTTCCTGGACGAGAGCGGCATTACTATCCCCAAATATTACGATACGATATGTTACACTTGTATCGTTCTGTATTTTGAATATATCAATGATTTCAGATGAAACAACGCCATCCACACCATTTAGAACAGTTTTCAATATTTCCGGGTCAGAGCCGTGTGGTATAAAACCTGATACATCCCGTGTAACAGTTTTCATGGATGTGGTTTTCCAGGCTTTCAACTCCTGTTCATCCAGCAGCCGAACATTCTCTATTAAAAGCTCGGTCGTTTTTCCTCCCCGCTCTAAAATAACACTTCTGGGACCTACTTTTTTCACGTTCCCATAGTGTACAACACCAGAATAAATGTGCTTGAGTGCACGTTCTCTTCCAATTCCGCGCACAAGCTCATCATGCTCTGCTATCTTTGTGCCGATGAGTTTCTCAGACCTGCGAAGCGCAGACTCTGTATCCCCGAAATGAGCAGCTGCCTTTTTCATGTTGTTCACAAAAGCTTCGATGTCTTTATTTTTGACCATGTCCGCCATCCGGTTGCACTGGTCGATGTAAGCCCTGTGTACTTTTGCTACCTCAGGGTTCATCTGTATCATGGCATAGAGATACGGGTTCTGCGCAAGTATCCGTCCCACGAGGTCAAGCATGATGTCATACATAGGGCTCATGAACCGTCTTGATCTTGCCACATCGAATTCAAGCTCCATGAACACAGAACCGATGGAGATGTATGCGAAATGCGTCAGCCCCTGCACGACTGCCATCATTTTGTCATGCTCTGATGCATCCATGATCTCGATATGTGCGCCATTTTCTTCATACAGGCTCCTGATCACAGGGAACCATCTCTTTGATCTTTCCTGTATCGGCGTAAATATGACGATCTGCCCCCGGATATCAGGTATTGACGGACCGAACATGGGATGAGTGCCAAGTATCTCCACATCCACGGGGGAATACTTTAACATGGCCTCCACGGGCCCTGTCTTAACTGATGTAATATCCATCAGCAGACTTCCTGCTTTCATTTTTGGAGCGATATCCTTAATGGTCTTTTCAGTGGTGTTTATTGGGACCGATATCATGACGATGTCACTTGTTCTTATCTCATCATCGAGATCTTCAGCGAACCGTACGCCCAGAGACTCTGCAATGTCTTTTCTTTTATTTATGCCCCATATCATGACTTCAAAGCCATGGTTTTTATAGAATTTCACGAACCATCTGCCAGTTTCGCCAGTTCCTCCAATTATCAGTATTTTCATGCCAGTTTTTCCCTCACTGCTTTTTCCATGATGTCAACAGGCGGCTTCCTTCCCGTCCATATTTTAAACGATTCTGCACCCTGGAACACAAGCATCATCACGCCGTCAATGATCGTGGCACCTGCTTTTTTTGCTTCCTTAAGTAACATGGTATTTTGCGGATTATAAACGATATCGAATACTACAAGGTCTTTGTGCATCATTTCAGATGTTACAATGGTCCCGGATATTTTCGGGTACATGCCTACTGATGTTGAATTTATCAGTATGTTGCTGTCCTTTATCAGACCCTTAAGATCAACATAACCCGAAGCCTGTGCTTTACCAACTTTTTTGACGTCTCTTGCAAGCGCTTCTGCCCTATCTATCGAGCGGTTGGCAATGGTGACACTTGCACCATCCTTAGCAAGCTGGAAAGCTATGGCGCGCGCTGCCCCTCCAGCACCAAGCAGCAGGACGTTTTTACCCTTAACTTCAATACCGTTATGGGAGAGAGCCATTTTTGCCCCGATGCCATCCGTATTATATCCGGTCATCCCCATCTTAAGATCAACTGTATTCACGGCTCCGATCTGCCTAGCAAGCTCAGTTGGCTTTACTATTTCCAGAGCTTTTTCCTTTAAAGGTATTGTAAGGTTAAGCCCCCCGAATCCAAGCACACTGGCACCGTGCAGGGCTTTTTCCAGATTTTCGGTGCTGACCCTGAACGCATGATACTCACAGTCCATTCCCATGGCTTTGAAGGCTGCATTATGCATAACAGGAGATAGACTATGCGATACCGGGTCTCCAAGCACACCAAACAATTTCATGCATCTTAATTATAGGTGTTAGTTAAAATATATTATGA
>JAUSDC010000256.1 GCA_030650845.1 Candidatus Methanoperedens sp. | reverse complement strand
CAGATCTTAAAAGAGTGCTCAACCTCAATGCAGTTGCTATCGGTCTTGGGCTTGAGAATGTTGAATATGAACCTGAGCAATTTCCCGGTCTTGTTTACAGGATGTCCACCCCCAAAGTGGTCCTGCTAGTGTTTGGCTCTGGCAAACTTGTGATAACAGGCGGCAAGAAACCAGAGGATGCAGAAGCAGCAGTCGAGAAGATAGTTACAGAACTTGATGGAATTGGTCTGCTTTAATAATCTTGACTTTAGCAACTGTGTGATGGGGTACCTGGCGATCTTGGCGATTTCTTCCCTTGTTTCAATTTGTTCACCCTGCTACTGATGCAGGTCTGCATCCTTGTACAAGTCATTGCATCTGCGTTCGAATTAGGAGTGTAAGTAATTAACTCTTGTCGGTTCGTAATTTTTTCTGAGATGTATACGTATGATTTAGAGGAGCATATAGGGGTGGAGAGAAAATAAAGTATATATTTTTAATTTTATACATACATACATACTTACTTACTTATTAGAAAACTCTATATATATAATATAATATTATTTCTACCTATCAACAGTTGTTCTATATCATACGTAAATATCTGAATCGTTTCTGCAGAGTCTGCGACCTTAATTACTTATTATCTAAAAGTATTTTAGAGTTAACCCCTTTCGAACAGCATGACAAATTATTCTTGTCACTCAACGCCCATCGCTGTATGTGGTTTGAGAGGAGAGTAATCATGAATTTAACTGGAAGACCAAGAGTCTATGAGGACTCAACAAATATAACGATAAGTATGGAAAGGAAAGAAGTAGCATTACTGGATACTCTTCGCGGAAGTGCTCCGCGGGGAAGATACATATCCATAGCCCTTCATGGAATGGAAGACATTATGCTAAGGTGTCTTAATGCGGAGGAAATGCTCAAAATGCATGCAGCTGTTGCTGATAGGAATAATCTTCTTATAAAGACTCATGAGCAAACCATCGCAACACTAAATAAGCAGCTGTCTGCTAAGGAGGCTGCTGTCACCAGACTAATGGAGAACCTGTCTGCCAAAGATGCTGAAATATCCAGGTTGAATTTGGAGGTCAAACGGGCATCTCTGCAGCAGTCAACTGGCGATGGAGCAGTTGATATTATGAGGCGTGAGTTTCTGGATACAAACATCGAGATATTACAAGGATTTGTGATGGGGAGGATCTCGCATGAGAACCTGCTATTCTTTCAGAAAACGTTAGCGTTCACTTCACTACATAAGTTAAAGACTTTCTTTATAGAGGAGTACCAAAGACGCCTGAATGAGGGATCAATCGAGCCAGCTGAGAAAGCACTGGCTAAACTGACGCCATCCGTTGCCCCTATCAACCCCCTGTCTCAGGAGCAGCAGGCATACAAAGACGAATTGTTGGGAAAGATCAAGGAACTGCGCAATAAATTTAGTATTGTGAGGAAGGAAGTGAATGCCGCCATGGCACGCGGAGATGCTCAGACGGTCAATACAATTGGACCGCAGGAACACCTGCTGGAGGATCAGCTCCTTGAAGCGATGAAGACAGCAAAAGCTGCTGGCGAGACTGGATTCAATCGTCCTATCTCCGAGCCTCAGTCATCGGATCAGCCATTGCCCACACCAGAACTAAAGGCTGAAATCCTGTGTAGCGTTCCTGAAAACACAGGTACGGTGTATCCTGCCACTCCAGCTTCTTCAACCACTTATGAGGGAAAGACCGCAGCAGAGATGCTTGCTGAGGTCCGTGAATGGGATAAACTGGAGAAGGCTGCCGTGGACTCACTCAGCCCAGCCGCCGGGGATTCAGTGAAGGGCACAGATGGGATAAGTACAGAGGTTGACGTGAAGTTTGACGCAAAGGGTTGATGCAAAGGTTGGCGCGCAGCATAATGCAAAGCTTGATGCAGAGCAGAGCATTAAAAATATGACGGAGGAATAAAAGCCTATCCGAGAAGTCAATTAGGCAGTGTGAACCTGTTAGATTTGATTTTTTGAGTAATGATTCTGGCTATTGTAGCAAGTTGCACCGGTGCAGAAAAGGTTACCAATGGTTTCGGGTAGACGTTGGTAGCTTCATGTTTTCAGAAAATTAATATATTATAACTTAAATCTAAAGATAGACAACAAATAGTTGTCGGGTATGAAAAATATGGCGAAAACAAAGAATTTTGTACTACTGGAAAAGAATGGAAAAGAGACGGGAGTATTTACTGGTAACCAGCCGCGCCAAGCAGCGTTGAAAGCAGCTAACCGCAGCAAAGGAACAAAATCTAAGCCTGTCGAAATAAGAATAAGGGAAAGAGGAACCAAGAAAATCCATATCTTTAAAGGATGGAAAGAGCTCGTTCCTGCTCCGAAAAATAAACCATCATGGATGCCTGATAAAATCAATAAGCCCAACGTAAAGAAGGCAGGAATTGAGAAACTTGAAAAGATTTGAAATATAAAAGATTTATGCACGAATAAAAAAATTAGTAGTCTAAAGGAAGGCTATTAATTTTTATTTTTTTTGTCCACGTCACCAGCTATCGCCTCTTTATAGAAAGGTATATTCGAGTAACGTTCCTACCTCAACCAGACCGGAAGGGATGTTGATTGCCCGAGCAGGAACAGACCAAAGCGACTCAAGAAGCACAAACGAAAGATTCTAATTCTCCTCCTATCGCCGTTACTGGATTTCCAGTTCCGCGCGATCGTACTGGAAAGGCGGTTCGAAAGCCGAAGAAAATAGTTTATCTGAGACGGAATAAGTTCATGCGGAAGGGCTACAAAGAACCCGAGAAACAAGAAATCGATTTCTGGACAAAAGAAGATGATGAGCTTCTGAAAAGGGTTTATCCCTGCCAGACAGCAGAGGAGATCCAGAAACTCTTTCCCAACAGGACACCAGATGCGATATCTGCCCGCGCCAGCAGGGATCTGCATCTGAAGAAAGATCCGGAGACAAAAGCAATTATTCAGAGCATGAACTCCTCAAAGCTGGGGCTTGCGAACTTCGCGGATCACCCGCTTGAGGCTCTCGCCCGGAAATACCCTGATCTCAAGCAGGCTTACGAAGAGATGGTCGAGAATCTGCTCATGCACCCTTCAGTTGACCCGAATAATATCCTTCAGGTCGAGATGATCAAGGAAGCAGTCCTGTCGAAGATAACGCAGTTTCTTATGATGCGAGACAGGATCGAGAACAACTGTAAGGGAAAGACACTCATAATAAATCCAAAAACCGGCTTTGAGCAATGGGTTGAAAGCAGATATCTTCATGGGCCTGATATCATGAATGACGCCAAGCTGAGCAGGACTATCCTGAAAGATCTGGGGATCATTCAGGAAAGAGAACGCAAGGTCGAAGTTATCGGGAACCTCAAGATGTTATGGGAGCGTGAGTCAGATAACGAGGGAGATGATGCTGCGGTAATAGACGCTGAGGCAAAACGGGTGGATTAATTCTATTATGAAGGCTGTTGAACACTATCTGGAATGTGAACACACGAAATTCGCAACTTGAAGAAGATGATCCATACCACACTGCCAGAAGAGATACACACCTGGCTGAACAAAGAAGCAGAGAGAGCCAATTGTCCTCTTAACGCGGTCATCGAAAAGATTGTGGTATTTTACCAGAAAAACCAGGAATTACCGGAGAAGTTCATAAGTGCCAAATTCTTCCTGAAACAACTTATAAAGGAAGAACTTGCAGCCCATGGAACTACTAAATAAGTCAAAGGGATTTTGATCAGATAAGGCGCCTGAACCTGAAGATCGCACAGGACGTGGTGCCAGCTCCGCAGGTTCAAGAGGTTCAGCCAGCCGCTGCCGGGGAACCAGTAATAAATGATAACATAATTTAATGGGCAGGTTGGGGAGTGGGGTTAGTGTATTAAAAAAAGTTTACCTGCCCACAAAATCTTACACATCTCGATTATATATAAAATCACCGGTCAGTCAAAGAAAAGAGAGGATGCTGTTATTGAACAACTCAATAATCCCCTTTATTTCCTCTTTAATTGTAACGAATTATTATGATTTATAGATAATCTATATATCCAATCAAACGAAAAAAGGAATAAAGACCTGGAAGTTTGTTTTTCATTCAGTGAACGTGCTATTCAAGCCTCTTTTACAAACTGCCTGATCTTATCCTAAAAAAGAAAGTGTGAGTCTTGTATATATGGAAAACGATACTTGGTGCAGGGAATGCTTTTGGTTTGATCCTGCTTATGATAAATGCTACTTCTACGAAAAAGTGAGGGCTAATGATGCAGTCTGCAAAATTTTTCAACCGGCTGAATAAATTGAACTGAATGGTAATTGATGAGATGATACTTTGAACCTGACCACTAACTTTAATCCTTTCATGATCCTGCTCAGATCAGGGTGATCAGGATGCGATATGTTGCTGAAAAAAATCAGGAAAAATGCAGACAATGCGGATTTTGTGATGATGTGGCATGTTCAAGCAGGTATGTTGGATATTACGAGGAATGCACTGGATGCGAGGCGTGCAGTCTTGCCTGTCCTTATGAAGCTATTCAGATGATTGAAATTCAGAATGGAAAGAGCATATCTATTACAGTGGATGGAGCAATTATTTCAGTTCCGGAGAGAGTTACTGTCAAAAAAGCGCTTGAGATGTGCGGCTATGAACCGTGTGAATTTCCAGGGGATGGCGATTTGTTCTCTCCCTGCAGGACCGGTGGATGCTGGAGCTGTGCGGTTCTCGTGAATGGTGAACTGAAACCATGCTGCATTACAGCAGTTAAAGAAGGAATGAATATTGACACAGAAACAGAAGTTACTCCAAGAAGACCTGTTCACGGCTGGATGGGACATGCTGTTGGAGGTGTTGGTACTCCGTGGCGTTTGAAAAAGTCATCCGGTTTTATAGAAACTGCATGTTTTACCTGCGGATGCAACTTCCAGTGCATGCAGTGCCAGAACTGGACCACGACATATAATGGGAGAGAGATCGCCCTGACCCCAAAAGAGGCAGCCTTACTCATGAGCGATTCAAGAAGAAACTATAGAGTGGATAGGATGGCTATTTCGGGTGGAGAGTGCACACTGAACAGGAAATGGCTAATTGAATATCTCAGGGAATTGAAAAAGAAAAACACCGATGAGAAGGCACGCTTTCATGTGGATACAAATGGTTCGATACTGACACCTGATTATCTGGATGAACTGATTGAAGCTGGGATGACTGATATCGGCATAGACCTAAAAAGCCTCGAACTTAACACATTTTCGCACATAACAGGTGTAAATAACAGGGAATTAGCCAGGAAATATTTAGAAACTGCATGGAATGCGGTAAAGCAGATTGTGGATTATTATCCTGAAAAAGTGTTTCTTGGTGTTGGAATTCCTTATAACAAAGATCTCATCTCACTTGAAGAGATCCGGAAAATGGGGGATAAAATAAGAAAGATCGACGAGAATGTGCAGGTCTGCGTACTGGATTACAGACCAGCGTTTCGAAGATCATACATACAGAGACCGGAATATGAAGAAATGGTCAATGTCTGGAGAATTCTTTCTGGAACTGGTTTGAAAACTGTGATCTGCCAGACTGACAAAGGTCACATAGGTCCGGAATTATTGATGCCTTAAGCATGCTGCAGCAGCTCGGTATCATCGCCCCGATGGGACGGGATGAGAAGTAGAAGTTATACTATGTGGCCGGGTGCAGATTTTCCAGAGAAGGAGAGTAAGAGAAAGATAAACTTCCCAATAATATCTTTCAGAAACATATGGTCAGTTAAGTTTATAAATATCTATAATCATTGTAGTATTTGTGATTAAATCAGGGATATATCTTACAGAGAATAGAAAAAGCCTTTCTAAGACAGAATCCTATCTACTTTCGAAGCTGTCGGAGGATGGAAGAGAAATCTTCACTATAAAAGATACAGCTGATGTTCTACAAAAATCTTACGTACAGTCCCGAAAAATAATAAGCAATCTTAAGGCAAAAAGATGGATTGAAAAAATAGAAGCTGGAAAATACCTCATAATGCCGTTATCCGCAGGCGTTAAGCCAAAATATACGGAACATGAGTTCGTGATCGGGTCAAAGCTTATCGAGCCTTATTATATTGCATACTGGAGCGCATTGAATTATTATCACCTGACAGAGCAGATACCTTTTTCTGTTTTCATTGCAACCACAAAGAGAAAGAGTAACAGGAAAATATTGGATGTGGATTATCTTTTTGTAACTTTATCTAAACAGAAGTTTTTTGGCTATTCTACCGTGAACATTGCCGGAAAAAACATCTTAATATCAGAGAAGGAAAAGACCATTGCAGACTGCCTGGACCATCCTGAGTATTGCGGCGATATAACTGAAGTTGCAAAGGCTTTGAAAGCTGAAGGTCTGTCTTTCAGAAAGATAGTTGATCATGCAAAAAAGATGGGAAATGCAACAATATTGAAAAGGCTTGGATACTTGTCAGAAATCCTGGATATAAAATTGGATGAAGAATTAAAGAAAACGATGCTGAAAAATATTTCAAAAGGGTATTCAGTTCTCGACCCGTCCATAAAATCAAGAAAGGGAAAATATAATGAAAAATGGAAGCTGTTGATAAACAGAAAAATAGGTGAAGAGCTTTGATAACTGCAGATGAAGTAAAGAAAGCAGCAAGGAACAAAGGATTTCCAGCAGGAGTGGTAGAAAAAGATTACGCTCTGACCTGGCTGCTTTATGGAGTATATAATTCCGAGCTTAAAGATGTTCTGGCGTTCAAGGGAGGAACGGCATTGAGCAAAGTGTATTTCCCGAAATTCTGGAGGCTGTCCGAGGATCTGGATTTTACGGTTGTGAAAGAAATCCAGCCAGAAGAAATAGAATCGATGCTGAAAAACGGTCTGAACTTGCTCAATGAAAAGACAGGAATGAATTTCTATATTGCCAGTTTTCATTCAAATCCAGATCATGCTATAGTATCAATACAATTCACGGGATCGCTTGGCAAGAACGTTATCAGAATGGATATAAGCCTGAAAGAGATGCTGGTCACTAAACTTTTAAATAAGGAAATAACTGATGGTTATTCTGACAGCATAGGCTTTACTATTCTTGTTTATTCTCTGGATGAGATATTGCTGGAGAAGCTTCGCTCAATAATACAGCGCGGCAAGAGCAGAGATTACTTTGATGTCTGGGTGCTCCTGACTAAAAACAAGTTTGATAAAGCCCAAGTTTCCCACCCAAAAATAAAAACCACTGTCAGGCACCCTTATGCCTTCTAGAATTTAGCTGATTTTTGGTCGTAACGGCTTTATTTCAGTAATTTACTCCAATTGACTTCAAATAATTTTTCTCAACTATA
>JAUSDC010000250.1 GCA_030650845.1 Candidatus Methanoperedens sp. | reverse complement strand
TAATCTACGATCAGGTTATTTTTGTCATCGATTGTAGTCTGCACATTATAACAGACATCGAACTTCTGATTAGTCATCATCATTCGGCTATCAGGATCAGTCAATGAAATTTGTTTTTCTCCTGTATCTTCTAACTTTTTTAAAAGCTCTTGATATTCTGTTTTTCTCTCTTCGAGCTGCTTTATTTTCTCTTTTACTTCTTTTGCATCAGGTTGTTTTATGGACAATTCATTTTTATCATTTTCATCCAATTCTTTGAGATAAGCTTCGATTTTCTCTTCGATATCTTTGAGTTTCAAAATTAGTTTATTCTCATTAAAATTCCTTTTTTTGGAATTTACAGCTTTGAATTTGCTACCATCTATTCCAACAGTTTCTCCGCCATAAAGACCAAGTTCTTTGCAAAAAAATACAAATTCTTTGAACACTTTTTTTATTGATCCTGCATTATTTTTTCTAAAATCTGCGATTGTTTTGTGATCTGGTGTCAGTTTTTTGAGTAACCACATTACTTCAACATTTCTGTGCGTTTCTTTTTCTAATTTTCTGCTTGAACGGATAGTGTTCATATAGCCGTAGATATACAGTTTCAAAAGGTCGGCAGGATTATATGGCGGTCGACCTGTTGTTTTAATTTCAGCATTTACGAATCTAAGCAGCGTTAGATCCAATAGGGCTACAAATGCTTCGATAAACCGGACAAGATTATCTTCCTCAATATAATCATCAATTTTTGCAGGAAATAATATTTCCTGATTTCTATTAAACCCTTGAACATGATCCATTGTTATTGTCCCTATTTTTAACACTGAGTAATTAGACTTTTTATGTAATATATGTATGCATAGCATATAAATGCTTCGATACATAACGATTATTTCCTTTGGAACCGAGGATATTATAGATAAGAAATCGGATTTTATTGGGTAGGCTTGACATTATAAAAAAATAGTTTTTACACAATCTGACGTATGCGACACCTGATTTGAAAAGCTGGTTTATCACATAATTTCCTTCACTGCCGCATCCCACTGCAATGGTTTTTGGCATTTTAAGATTTGAGATATTATTTCCCATGATTAGATCTTTTGGCTTCAATGATTTTTAAGCATGAATCCGTATAAACAGACTTCAGCATCTCATTTTATCCTCTCCACAGCCAACAGCGGTGTATTCCCGCATAAACTGGTTTTACGATTCATATCCGTTGGAATAACAGCCACTCCAGGTGCAGGGGTAGATAACCACGCGCCTCCAACATTACGAAAAATCCCATAATCTATGCTCCTCTGCTTGCCATCTCCAAACTCAAGCAGGGATATAGAAGTTCCTGCAAAGTATGACTTTCCGTTGCTTCGCAGATCATAAACTGCCGTCTCACCGAACACAAGCTCTTTTTCTGTCTCATGCAACTTGAAAACGCCGCCATGTTCAGAACCCATATGTTGCATACCCAACGAATATATAATTTTATCTGGATCCAAAGGATCAATTATTATACCTGTTACTGGTGTTGAAAGAGTCTGATATAATGGCTGTGATTTCCGGGTCTCTCCCATCATATTTACTAATTGCACTTCACTGCCGACGGTTACTGCCCATTCAAGGTTTGTTACTAATCCGGTTTCTATGCATAAACTCCTCAGACTACCTCCAAACTCTCCACCGTTAAATCCAAGATAAATCATACCAGAAGAGGTAATTACTGCAGATGGTGAATGTGGTGCATTATAAAAACGTTCAGACAATTTGACCTGTTTCCATTCCTTTTTGTCTAATGAATATCGCATGATACTGGCAGCAGTAAGGATTATGATCTCCTGTTTCCACACAAAGATATTAAGCAATCTTGATCTTGGCCTTGTTTTTGTTTCATCAAAACCTGGAGGTATTTCCTCATAAGCGTGTATTTTACAGACAAAATCCCACTCATTTTTCCTGCAAAACCAAAGTTCATCAGCGTCTTCATAACTCATCATTGCAAATATTGTACCGTCCGGCTGAATAACAAAATCCTCAATATTCCCGTGATGAGGAATTGCTTCCATAATCCGCTCATACTCTAAATCTATGGAGAAAAGCCGCCCTGTTTTTGTATACATTCCTGGAAGACTTTCCAGCCACAGCGTATTCTTGTATATTTCTGCCCGATCAAACCTTTTCACAGGTAGTTCTTTGTACGATTTCCATCTCATAAAGTCACGTTAAAACCTGATATTATCCCCATGCAGCGCATTTTGCCATAATATTCCTTTGTTTCCACAGATCCCCACAAGATATTAGCCCAACTATCAAAATCATAGGTCGCACTGCTTGCAATCTGTAAAATTTCATGAGGATTACTATCAATTCCCTGTGTGAAGATGAGAAGACAGTTTTTGGTGGTATTCGCATCAATGTCCATCAATGAACGCTGCATCAGACCATGCGCCAGTCTCTTAGCTTTGTCCTCCTTTTCAACATCATCTTCCACTTCATTGAACACGAATGTTCCAATACCACCATTTTTCATAATAGCTTTTAGATCGGCAAAATCAAGTTTAATCAAAAATAGTATTTCAGGATTTAAACTGTCAACTATCCCCCCGATCATGTTTGCAATAAGCTTTCCGGAAAAAGAGCTTATCTGATCAACAGGCAGAGCTGGAAAAAGTTTATGAACTCGATCGTGATCAACGAATGCTACTGTATCAGCTTTCTTAGATATCTCGATTAAATCTTCCGTTTTTGACTTTTGATTTCCAGAATACTTTTCAGATGGTATGGTCACTAATCCTATCACAAGTGTGTCCTGCTTCTTGCTAATTTCAGTTATAACAGATAGTGCTTCTGTGAAAATATTATTGCCCATACATGAGGTTACGAACAAAAGTTCTACATCTTTTAGTTCTTCATCAAGTTTCTGTGTCGAGTGTTCATCAATAAGAATTTTGCAATTAGCCTGAACCTTATCTAAACTTGATCTGTCAGTATCTATCGCAATGGTCTTTACGTATGCGACACCTGATTTGAAAAGCTGGCTTATAGCATGATTTCCTTCACTGCCGCATCCGACTGCAATGGTTTTTGGCATTTTGACATTCAAAGTATTATTCACAATTTTCCCTTCTTAATACCGATGAATTTGAAAACCTGCTATGATATAATGTTCTGAATGCATAAGATTTGTTATGAAGCTTGATAATAATCAATAGGAATGTTGGGATTCAAATATGTTCATACCTGCCGCTTGATCAGGAACTTTTTAACAGTTCTCCACGAGCATACCTGGGGGATTGCCTAAAGAAAGGTATATTAGCGGTCTGGAGTGGATCGTTTCTGCTCTTTTGAACATGTTGTAATGCTCTAAAATACTCAATTTCCATAAAAAAGCCTTAATCTGAACGATAACTTTAATACTGACCGTTGAAATGTATATTTTATCATTTCAATCTATTTAAAACACTAAAATGTTCAGCATAAACCCACTCAGATTTTTCAAGAGAACCCAAGCCATCGTAGCCGAAGCCTATAGAGGCGCAAGCAAGATGGGTAAGGGAAAGAAGCTAAAATCTTCCGATGTTACGGCGGATTTCGATAAGTTTGAGAACTTTTTCTATCAGGACTCTCATGTATTCGGGATAATCACCTGCATCGCAGATAGCATGTCGGAGTCCGGTTTATCTTTCGTCCACCCTGACAGGGATGCCTCCGATCAGGCGAATAACATGGTTTCTGAGTATGAGATGGATACCCTGGTCTCGGAGCTTACTATAGCGAATATGGTATTCGGAAACTCATTTACCGTACTTGACCCTGCGGAGTCCGACTTTGACTTCCTGGAGCAGTTGAGTCCAAGATACATTACTGTTCAAAAGAACAGCGAGACCGGAAGGCATGAGGGATGGAAGTATAAGGAAGGAGAGTTTGATTCCACGCTCACGATCGAGCAGACTCTTCACATACCCGTGAACAGACTTGCAGGCTCCACATGGGGCACATCCCCGCTCCAGCCGCTCACCAGGATCCTTGACCTGAAGGGCAACATTGAGGTGAATCTCGATCATCTCGTTACCCGCTATCTCGTCCCCAGATATGTCTACCTTCTCGGCAGGCAGGGGACGAGCGTGCCCCAGGAAGTAATTGACGAGTTTGCAAAGAGCCTTGCGGACCCTGAGGCTGCGCAGGACCAGGTTTTCGAGAATAACCTTGAGATCATGACAATGGGCACACAGTATAAAGCCCTGCATGTCGGTTACATTCTTGACTATATACACCAGTCAATCTATTCCGGACTGGCATTCCCGGATTCCTTCCATGTTGCAGCAGGTTCTACTGAAAGCACCGCTAAAATCCAGGCAGAGATATTCAGCAAGAAGAGGATCGGCGGGCTGCACAAGGTACAAAGGTAGTTTTGAGATCATACTCGTATGCCAGAACTATGCACTCCAATGCCAAACTCACTGGATTTATAGACATCTCCTTGCCACAAAATCAGGAAAAAAATGAAACTATGAACAGGCTCCTGTTTCAATCCCTTATGGGTTTTCTAGGGCGCTGCGACTTGCTAAAAAGAACATTCCAGAGGACGCAATAGAACTGTTTCAATCCCTTATGGGTTTTCTAAGGCGCTGCGACTTCATGATTCCCTCTGCATTTCGGGCAGTACAATTGTTTCAATCCCTTATGGGTTTTCTAAGGCGCTGCGACTCATCCGCTGCACAATTACCATACGCAGCAAAACCCGGTTTCAATCCCTTATGGGTTTTCTAAGGCGCTGCGACAAAAGTTAACCTGTATACTCAAAGGCTTGAAGTCAATGTTTCAATCCCTTATGGGTTTTCTAAGGCGCTGCGACATATCCATCATTCCAACTGGCAAACCTTCTAACGTGTTTCAATCCCTTATGGGTTTTCTAAGGCGCTGCGACCGGTCTTTGAGTGGGGAGGTCTATACCCCTTACTAAGTTTCAATCCCTTATGGGTTTTCTAAGGCGCTGCGACATCACAATAAATGGTTCTTTCCCTACGAGTACAAATTAGTTTCAATCCCTTATGGGTTTTCTAAGGCGCTGCGACATAATGATTCTCGCTCTTATTGGTATTCTTGGGACAGTGTTTCAATCCCTTATGGGTTTTCTAAGGCGCTGCGACGGTATGAACATCAACAACAATAGACCGTATGTATCAAAGTTTCAATCCCTTATGGGTTTTCTAAGGCGCTGCGACTTGATCACGAAGGTTACGGTTGCTCCTGAGAGCACTGAGTTTCAATCCCTTATGGGTTTTCTAAGGCGCTGCGACAATAGGATGTGTAAGCAAAAGCGCCCCCGATACAAAGTTTCAATCCCTTATGGGTTTTCTAAGGCGCTGCGACAGGATACTCGATCGTGCCAGGCCAGGCTGTCTTATTGTTTCAATCCCTTATGGG